>NZ_JALXBJ010000084.1 GCF_026991495.1 Thermococcus sp.
TTAATTGCCGCGGTCTTTGGGAGGCGGTGATGCTGGTTTCGGCTGGTAGAATTCCTTTAACATTCTCCATTATAACTTCTTCCAATGTCAATTTTTTTACATTGGAAAAACGAAAGTCTTATAAGGAAGGAGTTAGAAGATCTACTGCACCACTCTTAGGGAGGTGTCCAAATGAAGAAAGTCTTAGCACTGCTCGGAATGTTTTTTTTAGTAGGAGCAGTCATGCCAGCAGTAGGTGCAACAGGGGTGCCTACGACGGATGCAGTGATGTACTTTAAGAGCCAGAGCTGGAGCGGAGTTAATGACGAGAGCATATACGAGCCACTAACACCCCTTGTTGGCTCCAAGACCATAGGGCCGATAGGAATGACCATTCCCTGGGACGGTCTGGACGTCATAAGCGCCGGCATCTTTGTGCACGGTCCGGTCTATGATCTCACAGAGCAATCTGGAAAGAAGTTCATGGTAATAACCAAGATCGGGGCGACAGACTACGGAAGGGGAGTTTACGAAGAGTTCAGCGACCCAACAGTCAGCGGGTATGAAAAGTATGGTGTTCAGCCCTACAAGCACTATTACACCGCTGGAAAAGCTGGAACCGTTGATTACAAAGTCGTGTACATCGTCACGGCATCCAGTGAGTACGAGGCCGAACAGAAGGTTAAAGCCTCCTTGGGAGCCTCGGTTCCGGTACTCGATGAGCTCTTCAGCCTTGAGGCGGGAGTGGATTACTCAATAACCAACGTCTACAAGACCTCCCAGTCTTACACGTACGGCGTGGAGGTAACGTTCCACAGGCACGTCTACTACGCGGAGCTTGAATTCAATGGGACCCTCACCAGAACCGTTTCAGAGACGTGCAGCTTTGGATTCTGCCCGCTCTCGGCGAAACCGATGCCCTCGATCGAAGGGAACTCATTTGCACCCGAGTCAACCCACTACGAGCACACCTACCTCAGGAACTTCGACCTCAGCAGTGGGATGCTCTTCTTTATAGGGCCGGAACAGATTTATGGATCTGAGGACTATACTTTTCCGCTTAACTTTGAGGAGGTGGACGGATGAAGAAGCTCCTCCCCCTTTTATTTTTCGCCCTCCTGCTGGTCTCTAACTACGCTTCAGCCCAGGTAAACGTTTACCCCCTCACCAAGGACTTCAGGATGATTCCCTATCCGTTACCCAAATGCGCTCAAATAGACAAGATCCGCGAGCTCGCTTATCAGGTGAACGACACCTACTGGATAGGTGTGAGCGGCCCCATACTGATCGGCTGTCCGGGCGTGAAGAACATAACGGTCGAGATACATGGTGTTAAAAACGTGACCTACCCCCAGTACAACCTTACCGTCACCCTGATAAACGCCACGGTCAAAACGGGCCAGAGGGAGTACCGGCCCCTCGGCCTTATGACGAGGGGGATAACCATAGACTACGAGAGGTACAACGAAACCTACGAGATGGTTACGGTGGAGATAAAGGGACTGGAGATGTACTGGAGCTACGCAGTTCAGGACTACATCTACCACAGCCTCAACCCCCTCGACTACGGCTTTCCGGCCAACATGACGATAAGGTTCCTCATAAACAGGCTTACCGGGGAGGGCTACCTCCTCGACAACGGGACGAAGAGGTACATCGGCGTAACCCCCTTCTGGACCCCCATGGCGGACGCCAAGTACTTTCCCAAATCCATCCTGCACAACCTTAGAAGCGTTTTGAACCAGATCGAGACCAATCCGTGGGTGGCGGAGGATGTAATCCAGAAGGCAAAGCTCTCAAAGAACGTGAGCGAGTCATCCGAGTTAATAAGCTCCCTCGCCAGCAACCTGACGAACAAGGTCATGCTCCCCAGCGTCATCTACCTGGGTAGAACAATGTTCCTGAACTACTACTCCAACAGGCCCGACTTCATAATGCCCCTCAACCACACGTACCTGATAAGAACCTACCAGACAGGAAGCCCGAACTTGCCCTCAGAGATAGACAACATGTCCGCAGGTGAATACGTGAAAAAGGTGCTCACAGATTATTTAAAGACAAAGAACGAGAGCGAGATCAAGAAACTCATATTGACGGACATTATTCATAGAGAGGGTCCTCTACCTGTTTTATATGCCTCGTGGGGTTCTGAAAATAAAGTTCTTGCTATCGACTTCACGCTTCCCCCCTCAAAAGGTTCCAATCTCCTCGTCCTGCCCCTTCCAAGCGAGTACGCTAAGGCCTTCAACGCCCCCTACCTGATGCTGAACTTCGTCTGGATTAACAACGGTACCATCGTCGTCAAGTACGATCCCAGCCTCTACACCCCCCAGGAACTCTTAAAGGGGTGGCGCAAAATAGGGATCTGCAGGAACATGATTCAGAGCACCCTGATGGACGACTTCATGAACACCCTCAACGGCTTCGAGGAGACCGGCGTAAATGTTTCGGCACTTGAAAAGATATACTCCAACGTTGAGGGCAAATTGAGGCAGTGCGGCTTCAATGTGACGGGGGTTAACGCTTCGTCTCCAACGAGTTCGAGCGCGAACATCTCAAGGAGTGCGTCAAGTCAGAGTGCAAGCATGGGGGAATCCAGAACGAAAGGCAGAAACCACAGAATATGCGGCCCGGCGATCCTGTTGGCCCTCTCGGTGATCCCGCTCTTAAGGAGGAGGTTGAAAAGATGAAGGCCATCCTCAAGAACTCCCTCTCAGACTACCTGTGGGTTGAGGTTCTGGCCGTTGTCTTAGCGGCAGTTATGATTGGCTCGATAACGGCTTACGTGGCCGCGGATTCGATCTACAAGGCCTCGATAATCGGCGGCTCGATAACCCCCATCCTTGGCGCCCCGGGGCAGCTCTCCGGCCAGGGGGCCGAGAAGGCCCCCTCCTACTACGCCCGCCACTACCTGGCGGTAAAGCAGCGCATAACTGGGATATTCGGCTCCCTCGTCTGGTCGAACTCGGGGCTGATATCCTCGGTACTTGGAATAGCCGTCATGGTTGCGCTCTTTCCCTTTGTCTACCGCCTCAGGGCCTCCTTTGTCCCCATACTCTTCAGGGAGCGCTCCGGTCCGGTGGGAGTGGGCCTGAAGGGCCTCCTATTGGCCCTCTTCTTCATCTTCCCGCTTTTCCTTGCCCTCTCCTTTCCCCTCGCCTTCGTCGCTAAGAACTGGCTCTCCGGCGTCAGCCTCTCCTCGGTTCTCCTTCTCAACGGGATCCTCTGGTCGCTCCTCCTGATGCTCGCCATCTCCATCTACTCAACCTACGCCCTGTGGGGTAGGCTTGACCTCGCCGTGGTGTTCACGCTCCTTCTCGCCTTCCTCCTCTCTGGCAAGCTGCCCTTTGGGTGGGAGACGGTGTGGGTCTACCTCGGCATCTCGGCGGGCCTAACGGCCGGCATGGTCGTCGCGTTCCAGAGGAGGTGGATGGGCGTATGAAGTGGTGGAAGCTGCTAACGCTGATATTCGTCTTTTCGCTCACCCTCTCGGCCCTCGCCGCCTCATTTGGGATGGCCTACTGGAGCCCGCTGAAGGGAAGGATGCACGCTGAGATCAGGCTGGACAACTTCGAGTCCCTCATGAAATTCGGCAGGGCCGTGGACAGGAACGTCACCTATAGCTTCGACGTCTTCTGGCCGATGAAGCCCGGAAAAACCTCCCTAAGCGTTGGACTCGCCGGGGTTGCGTGCGGCAGCGAGAACTACACGGTAACCGTCGTAACAATGAACGGTCGGGAATTCAGGGGGAGCGGTCCACAGAGGTTCACCTTCAACAGGAGGGATCCGTTTCTCTACTTCCACGTCCACATCGTTATTCCGAACTCCTGCAGGATAGTCCCGAGGAGGAACGGACAGGCGGTGGTGATAGATGCAGAGGTCGGGTGAAGCCGTGGCCAAAGTTAGAGATCTCACGGTGAAGTTCCGCTACAACGTCGCCCTCGATAACCTGAGCTTAGAGGTAGGGAAGGGAAGGACCCTCCTCTTGGGCTCCAACGGAAGCGGTAAGACCACGCTGATGAGGGTTCTATCCGGGCTCCACCGACCGACGGAGGGATCGGTTGAGGTGCTCGGTCTAGATCCTTTCAAAGAGCCCTCGAAGCTCTACCCGAGGATGCTCTACGTCAGGGACGTTGAGGACTTGCCCTACATGCTGAGGGTCTCAACCGTTGTGGAGCTGCTCTCAGATGTCTACGGAGCCGGAAGGGTCGAGAGGGCCCTCAAGACCCTTGGACTCGAAGAGCACCTCTTCAAGCGCGTCGGGGAGCTTTCAAAGGGGCTGAGGAGGAGGGTGGCCATGGTAGAGCCGCTGTCGAGCAATGCAGAGCTCATAATGATGGACGAGCCCTTCAGCGGCCTCGACGCTGACAGCAGGATAATAATAGCGAGGGCCCTCTCAAGGCTCTCCAGGGAGACGAGCCTCATCATAGCGAGCCACATCCCCCTCAACTTGGGGATAGACCAGATGGTGGTTTTAGAGGGCGGAAAGCTCACCTACAACGGCCCCTACAACGAGGCCGTCGCCAGGAGGTATCTGGCCTGGATGGACGCGCTCACCTAAACCTTTTTTAGATTTGACTCCAATGGGAAGCGGTGTTGCCGATGGCCGAGAAGCAGATAGAAAGAAGCCTCGTTATTCTGAAGCCCGATGCCGTTGTCAGGGGCCTGATGGGGGAGATAATCGCAAGGTTCGAGAAGCGCGGCCTCAAGGTAGTCGGGATGAAGATGATATGGATAACCCGCGAGTTGGCGGAGAGGCACTACGAGGAGCACCGCGGGAAGCCCTTCTTCGAGGGGCTCATAGACTACATCACCAAGGCACCGAGCGTCGTCATGGTCGTTGAGGGGCGCTACGCCGTAAGCGTCGTCAGGAGGATGTGTGGTGCCACGGATCCGAAGGATGCCGAGCCAGGGAGCATACGCGGCGACTACGGCCTCGATATAGGCGATTCAATATACAACGTCATCCACGCAAGTGACAGCCCCGAAAGTGCTGAGAGGGAGATAAACCTCTACTTTAGGCCAGAAGAGATATTCGAGTACTGCAAGGCCGCCGACTGGTTCTATCACACCCATGCGAAGGCAAAGAAAGAATACATGGACGAGATGGACTGCTTGGAGCGTTAGTCTATCACAATTGCCCTTTTGCTTCTCTCCTTCACTACGGTGATTTTTAATCCTTGCGCCGAACCCTTTAAAAGCCCCCGCCGGAGTTAAGGTCGGGGGTGAAGAATATGGCGGGAAAGATCAGGCAGCCCATCATCGCGGTTCTCGGGCATGTTGACCACGGAAAAACCACTTTACTTGATCGTATTAGAAATACTAATGTAGCACGTAAGGAGGCGGGCGGGATAACCCAGCACATAGGCGCAACAGAAGTTCCCATCGATACCGTTAAGCAGCTTGCCGGCCCGCTCATCAAACTCTGGAGGGGCGAGATAAGGCTCCCCGGGCTGCTTTTCATTGACACTCCCGGCCACGAGGCCTTCACAAGTCTGCGCGCGCGCGGCGGAAGCTTAGCAGACCTGGCCGTTCTGCTCGTTGATATCAACGAGGGCTTCCAGCCCCAGACGGTGGAGAGCATCGAGATACTCAGGAAGAACAGGACTCCGTTCATAGTCGCCGCCAACAAGATAGACAGGATAAAGGGCTGGAAGGTCAAGGAGGACGAGCCCTTCCTGATGAACGTCAAAAAGCAGGATCAGCGCGCCGTTCAGGAGCTCGAAACCAAGCTCTGGGAGCTAATAGGAAAGTTCTATGAGATGGGCTTCAACGCGAACCGCTTCGATCGCGTCCAGGACTTTACCAGAGAGCTCGCCATAGTCCCCATCTCGGCCAAGTACGGGATCGGTGTTCCGGAGCTTCTCGTTCTCATCGCGGGTCTTTCCCAGAAGTACCTTGAGGAAAAGCTCAAGATAGAGGTCGAGGGACCGGCCCGCGGGACGATTCTCGAAGTCCGCGAGGAGCTTGGATTGGGAACAACCATAGACGTCATAATCTACGACGGAACGCTCCGCAGGGACGACACCATAGTGGTCGGTGGCAAAGACAAGGCGATAGTCACCAAGATCCGTGCCCTGCTCAAGCCCAAACCCCTCGACGAGATACGCGATCCGAGGTTCCGCTTCGACCAGGTTGAGGAGGTTACGGCCGCCGCGGGCATAAAGATAGCTGCCCCGGGCCTTGAGGAGGCCTTGGCAGGCTCTCCGGTCATAGCGGCCCGCTCGGGGGAGGAGATCGAGAGGGCCAAGCAGGAAATCCTGAACCAGATACAGAGCGTCGTCATAAGCACAGGAAAGGTCGGCGTCATAGTCAAGGCAGACACCCTCGGCTCACTCGAAGCTCTCAGCAAGGAGCTGGGCGAGAAGAACATCCCGATAAGGAAGGCCGACGTCGGGAACGTAAGCAAGACCGACGTCATGGAAGCGCTGAGCGTTAGGGAGGAGGAGCCAAAGTACGGCGTTGTGCTCGGCTTCAACGTCAAGGTCAACGAGGACGCCGAGGAGGTCGCGAAGGCAAAGGCCGTGCCCATCTTCGTTGGAAACATCATCTACAAGCTCATAGAGGACTATGAAGCCTGGATCAAGGCGGAGGAGGAGAGGAGGAAGCGCGAGCTTCTCAAGAGTGTAACCTTCCCGGGTGTCATCCGCCTGTACCCGGACGAGCGCTACGTTTTCAGGAGGAGCAAGCCGGCGATAGTCGGGGTTGAGGTGGTAGAAGGCCGTATACGTCCCGGTGTAGCCCTCATCAAGCAGAACGGTGAGAAAGCTGGGGTCATAAAGTCCATCAAGAGCAAGAACGACTTCGTACAGGAGGCGAGGAAGGGCGATGCGGTGGCGGTGGCCATCGAAGGCGTGATGGTTGGGAGACACATCCACCCCGGAGAGACGCTCTACGTTGACCTGAGCAAGAACGACGTTATCCTGCTCGCCAAACAGCTCAAAAGCGAGCTGGACGAGAGCGATATAAAGGCCCTCAAGATGACCGCAAAGGTTAAGGCGAAGAGGGATCCCTTCTGGAAGGCGGTCTGATCACGCTTTCTTTTCCAACACATCGCCGCCTCCACGTGCGGCGTGTGCGGGAACATGTCGATGAGAGTCGCGCTCTCAAAGAGGTATGCAGCCTTCAGATGTCTTTCGTAGTCGAGCTTAAACGCCTTTGGATTGCAGGAGACGTAAACGATTCTTCCAACGCCGCTTTTTACCAGAGGCTCGGCCGCTTCCCTCACTCCTTCTCCTTCGATCACTCCAAGACCGTCGTCGCTGACGAGGCCAACAGTTCCCCTGTTGGGAACCCTATTAATAACCCCTGCCCAAATCATGCCGGTGGCCAACATGCTGAGGGAGGTAATCCACTGCAGGGGGCACGAGAACGTCAGGGCAACCCACAAGTCGACGCTGGAGTTCACGAAGGAGGACTATCTCACGCCAAGGGGGGACTGCATACTCTGCGTTTCAGCCGATAAGTCCCTGAAAGACCTGAGTGAGGACTTCAAGCGTGCCCTTAGAATGGGAAAAAGGCTCATCGTCAGGATTAAGGTCGGCGGTTTTGTTGATGAGGTCATCGCCCACGGAGACCCCCGCCTGATCCTCGATCACGAGTACTCGATGGTTGTGAGGAAGAGCACCTACATAGACGCCAGAACCCTCGCGGTGAGGGCCAACAAAGCGGCTAAAGACATAGACAGACGCATTGTTGAGCTCCTCAGGAACCCGGAGACCGTGGCCGAGGTGGAGCTGGTAATCGATGAAAACCTTTAAAAGTCCTTCATTTTTAATAACCTGAGGTGAGGAAAAATGCTCGAAGGCTACTACATAGTTGAGAACACCGGCGTTGTTCCGGCGGAGAGGAGGTTTAAGTTCAAGAGCCTCAAGGCCTGGGGCTACGACCTGCACCTCGGAACCATTGATGGAAGGGAGGCTTACTTCGTCTCGAAGGCCGGAACGAGAGAAGAGGGCGAAACCTACAGCGAGAACGGCAGGGAGTACCACATCAGCGAGACCCAGAGGGAAATACCAAAGAACGCCAGGCTTTTGGCGAGGATACTCATAGAGAGGGGCCAGCCCTACCTTGAGTTCTGGCTCGACACCGAAGAAGAAAACTTCCCTCTGGCGAAGGAAGACCCGAGGATAATCCTCCACCGCTTCTGGGCAGAGAAGAAGTTCAACCAGCTAGGGAGGCACGTTGGGAGCGTTGGCCTTACAACGGACTTCTTCAAGGACAGGGTTTTCGTGAAGAGCATTCCGCTCCCCTACGAGGAGTACCCGCCGAAGGTCAGGAGGGTTCTCAGGGAGGTCAGGGACGTACACCGCGACATGACGGGCTTCGGAAGGTTCGTCTTCCAGTACTTCGGCGAGGAAGACAAGGCCCACCAGTACCGCCTCTGGTGGCTTTTGCCGACGATACACCTCTTCGACGTTGAGGTTTCGAACGAAGTCGATAAGGTTTTAGCTATGCTCGACTGAGATTGCAAGACCAACGTACCTGTCGGCCCCGCCGTAGTAGAGGTATCCTCTTCCATCTTTTTCAACAAGGGATTCCGCGAAGACCACGTTGTCAACCCAGCCCCGTTTCTCCCACTCAAATTCCGGCTCAAGTATGGGCCTTTTGCTCCTCCAGAGCAACTTCCTCGGGTCTTCCCTATCAAAGAGCGCCACCTGAACTGTGTAGGTCAGCCCTTCATCCCTCCAGAATGCCTCGTTGTGTATGAGGAGTATCCCCTTCTCAGTGACTACCGGGGGCGGGCCGGGCTCGACGAGGTGGCCCCTCGGCTTTAGAACGGGCCTTGCCTCGTACTCCCAGTGGAGTAAGTCCTTTGAGTGGGCCAGCCAGACGTTCGAATCCCCGAAGTACATGATGTATCTGCCTTTGAAGGGCCCAGAGCGCATCTTCTCGGTTATTATCGCCCCGCTCTTCGTCCAGTTGGACCTTCCGTTCTTCTCGAAGGGGAACTCGTCAAAGACCACCCCGTGCTTCTTCCAGTTGAGGAGGTTCTTTGAGGTCGCAACACAGAGCCTCGCGGTTTCCCCGTCGTAACCGGTGTATGTCATGTAGTATGTCTTCCCGACCTTCACGACCCTCGGGTCTTCAACCCCAGCCTTCTCCCAGCCGTATTCGGGCTCCACGACCGGTTCTGGGTGTTTAATGAAGTTTACCCCGTCTTCGCTCAGGGCAAGTCCAATTCTCCCGGTGAGCTTGTCTCCCTTCGCCTCGGCGCGGTAGAGCATGACGAAGGTTTCTCTCCTGAGGACTACGGCCGGGTTGTAGGTGTTCTTCGAGTCGAAGCCCTCTTCAGATGGCGAGAGAACAGGTTTCTGGAGCTTTCTGAAAGAGAAGTAGAGCTCAGAGGGGCTCAACTTCAACCCCTCCATTTGCCCGTATCATGTACCTCCGTCCCCTGAAAGTTACCCTGACGAGGAAGTTAACGCCCTCGGCCGGCCGGACGGTTAATCGCTCACCGGTCTCCATGCCCAGCGAGGCAGTGACGAGGGCGAAGAGGCTTGAGGCACTCCAGGCCTGCGGTGAGTTGGCCCTGGGAACGGGCACGAGCTCGTCCAGCCCACTGTAGAGCTCGGGTAGCTCCCTCCATGGTATGAGCTTGGCCGTTTCAAAAATCCTCTCGGCGAGTTCCTTCGCGAGGTCTGTCCTCCCGATTTTGGCTAAACCCAGCGCTATCAGGGCGTTGTCGTGGGGCCACACGCTTCCGCGGTGGTAGCTGAAGGGGTTGTAGGCCTTCTCTTTAGAGCTCAGCGTCCTTATCCCGTGCCTTGAGAGCATATCTTGCTCAAAAAGTCTCTCTGCTACCTCCTCCCCGTGCTCCGCTATCCCGGTGAGGAGAAGGTGCCCCATGTTGGAGGAAATGACGCGGAGTGCTTTTCCATCCCCATCCAAAGCCAAGGCGTAGTAGCCATCGACCCAGAAGTCGCGGTTGAACCTCTTCCTCAGCTTCTCAGCCTCTCTGAGGAGCGTCTTTGAATCAAGGTTGCTAAGCCCGAGCTCCCCTGCAAGCTTCAGTGCCCAGTAGGCGTAGCCCTGAACCTCGACGAGCGCTATCGGCGGTTTGGCGGGCCTTCCGTTCTCGTCAACTATCGCATCCCTGGAGTCCTTCCACCCCTTGTTCCCGAGTATGCCGGGGACGTAGGCTATGTATCCATCCTCAAGGTTCCTCAGAATCCACTCGACGGCCATTGTCACGTTCGGGCGGAGCTCGTCCATCAGCTTTTTATCCCCGCTCCAGCGGAGGTATTCCCCGGCCAACGCCACGTAGAGCGGTGTGGCATCAACCGTGCCGTAGTAGGGCCCGAATGGAACCTTTCCGGACTGGGCCAGCTCCCCGAGGCGGAACTCGTGGGGGATCTTCCCGGGCTCTTCCTCGCTGAGCTCGTCGTACTTCTTCCCCTGAATGGAGGCGAACAGCCCGAGCGTCCCCCTCGCGTATTCGGGGTAGTAGGGGAGGAGGAAGAGAGAGGTTACTATCGCGTCCCTCCCGAAGGGGCAGGCGAAGTAAGGAATTCCAGCGAGGGGCACGGGGCCGTATACAGTTGAGAGCGTTAAGGCCCTCAGGTTTTCAAGGGCCCTCTCAAAGACCCCGTTAAGAGCTGTTGAGCCGGTGAAGACAGTGTTTTCGAGGGTTATCTGCTCTTCGCTCACCATCCCCGAGGCCTTTCCCCTCATCCCGGGAACGAAGCGGATGAACAGTTCCTCCTTTCTCCCGGGCGGGATTTCGATTTTGGCTCTGAGGTTCTCCCCCTCCCTCGTGAAGTTGCTCTCGACCCTCAGC
>NZ_JALXBJ010000085.1 GCF_026991495.1 Thermococcus sp.
ATCTTTATGTTGTCTATGTCGACCTCGTAGCCCTCCTCCGTCTTCTCGGCCACCTGTCTGACGGCCTCGACGGCGAGCCTTGCGAGAAGTTCCCTGTGGCTCTCTGCGTTCTTTCCGGTTATTGAGGTCATGGCTATCTTGAGGAGGGTTTCCTCGTCCTCCGGATCCACCTTCACGGCCATTTTGTCGAGTATCTCCTGGGCTTTTTCGGCGGCGAGGGTGTAGCCCTTGACTATAACGCTCGGGTGGATGTTCTGGTCGAGTAGTTCTTCAGCCTTCCTGAGGAGTTCTCCGGCGATGACAACGGCAGTAGTAGTACCGTCACCGGCTTCTTTGTCCTGGGTCTTGGCAACCTCAACCATCATTTTAGCTGCAGGGTGCTGGAGGTCTATCTTGTCAAGAATCGTCGCACCGTCGTTCGTGATCACAACGTCCCCGAGGCTGTCGACGAGCATTTTGTCCATTCCCTTCGGCCCGAGGGTTGTTCTGACGGTTTCGGCTATGATCCTGGCCGCAAGGATGTTGAGCCTCTGCGCGTCCTTTCCAACGTACCTCTGGGTTCCCTCCGGCAAAATCACAACAGGCTGACCACTAAGCTGTGCCATCTTTCATCTCCCCCTTTCAATTGTTCTTGCGGAAACTGTTCGTCAGTATTCTATAAAAATTTTTGGGTCAAAAATTTCAATTTAAGCCGTTATTATTGAATATATGGCAGAAAATTTGCGGTTAATGGGAGGAAAGGATAAATAAGTGCGGGGCCAGGTTGTGGTGGTGGGGGAAGTGGAGCTGATAAAGCAGGGTGCGGAGGCCAAGATATACGCGGCCTACTTCGACGAGTACTTCGGCGTTGAGCTGCTCCCGGGTGAGCGGGTTATCGTAAAGCACAGGATCCCGAAGGGGTACAGGATAAGGGAGATAGACGAGAGGCTGAGGAAGGAGAGAACGGTTAGGGAGGCGAGGATCCTTCACCGTGCCAAGGAAGCCGGGGTGAACTGTCCCTACGTCTACGAGGTGAATCTGAGGGACACGGTGATAGTCATGGAGTTCATCGAGGGGGAGAGGCTTAAAGAGTACCTTGAGGCCATCCCGATGGAGGAAAGGCTCTCGCTCTGCCGCGAGGTCGGGAGGCAGATAGGAATGTTGCATTCAGCCGGCATAGTGCACGGCGACCTGACGACCTCCAACATGATACTCCGCCGCGGCTCGATCTACCTAATAGACTTCGGCCTCGCGGACTTCGACTCGACCCTGGAGGCGAGGGGGGTTGACATGCACCTCCTCAAGCGCGCCATGGAGAGCACCCACTATATGTGGTTCGAGGAGGGGTTTGAGGAGGTTCTGAAGGGCTACGCGGAGGTTATGGGTGAAGCGGCCGCGTCTGAAGTTGAGGAAAAGATAGTCGAGATAGAGAACCGCGGCAGGTACAGGGAGAGGGCATGGACCGGTTAGTAGGGAAGGTTTTTAAAGGCATCCAGGAAGCAGGGGGTGGTGGTGTGGGTGAAGTTCAAGGGCAGGGTCTTCGGCGAGACCGCGAGGGTTGAGTTCGAGATAATGACCCTCAAGGAGCTGAGGATAGATGACCTCCGGGATTTTGACGTTGATTCCCTCAAGATAGAGCTCAGGCCCACTTCCTCCGGTATAAGGGTGGTCGGGGTATGGGAGGGACGGGTTGAGCTCATCGGGCAGGGCGTTAAAAAGGCAATTGCCGAGGCGGGAAAGCTTCGCGAGAGGATTGTGCACAGGATAAAGGCCCGCGCCGATTCAATCCGCTCTGCGATGCTTCAGATGGGCTTTAAGGAGGAGCTCGATGGATACGGGAACACGCTCCGCTTCACCAAGAGGGTCGGGGAGTACGAGATAGCGGTCGTGGTTTCCACAACCGACAACGTTATACGGGTTGAGATATACGGAAATGACCGCAAGGTGATAAGCCCCGAAATCCAGACGGTGTTTAGCGACGTTGAGATAGAGGACATGGAGGTCTACGACCTTGAGGATCAGCACGACGAGAGGCTCGTCATAAACCTTGAGATAGAGGAGAGCGAGGAGAGGCCGGAACGCAGGCTGCTTGAAGCGATAAGGATGATCGAGAACATGCTCATGGCCTGAACCGCATGCCTTTGTAGATCCCGAGGAAACGCTACGTTTTTACTCTCTTCTTACATACTCTGTTATGGGGGTGAGAGAATGGGGGATGAGGGCGCCCTCGATAGAATCATTCGTAACCTCGACCCCAACACGACCTTTGCCATAGTTTACGAGACGTATTCAAACGCCTGGGAAATTCCGTTCATAGCCGTTAAGGAGCACATCGAGGGCGGTAATCCCGCCGTAGTCTGCAACTACGCCAAGCCAGTTGAGAGGGTCCTAAGGGAGCTTGAGCTCGTTGGTTTCAACGTCAGGAAGGCATTGGAGGGGGATTCACTCTTCATAATCGACATATTCGGCTCGCGGTACAACCTGAGGGTGAACCTCCCGAACGTCTTCTACATCGACTCCGTTGATTCAGAGACCCTCATGCCCAAGATAACCCTCGTTTTCCAGGAGAGGATACTTCCAAAGGTAAAGGGGAAGTTCCTCCTCCGCCTTCTGCAGCCGCTCCACGGCTTGGTCAGCCTCTCGGGGGAGGAGCCTGTCATCAAGATGTTCAGCAACATGATAACCCTCTCATCGCGGCTCAGGATGAAGAGCAGTATAATGCTGACCCTCAACCAGGACACGGTATCCAGAACTTTTACCGCGTGGACGGTTGAGCTCAGCGACTACGTGCTGCTGTCAAAGGTGTTCGTCGGGAAGGGGCGCATTGAGGAGCACCTCTACTTCCTCAAAGCGCCTATAATGGACTTCAAGCCCGAGGAGTTCATCCTAACAAAAACAGGTAAGAAGGGAAGGGAGCGCTTCTCCCTCAGGAAGGTGAGGGGGCTCAGCCCCTGAACTTGGGACGCCTGCTGAGGAGTAGCGGCAGGGGGCGCGGCCTGTATGGGAACCCCTCGGTCTTTCCCCGTATTTCCCTTATCAGGTCGTCAACGTGCATCTCAACCTGCTCTCCCTCTTCCCTCCTCCTCACGGTTACGGTACCCTGCTCCTTCTCGTTCCTGCCGACGACGACAATGTAGGGAATCCACTCCTTCTCGGCCTTCCTTATCTTCTTGTTGAGTCTGTCGCCCGTGTCGTCAACGTCAACCCTAATCTTTGCGCCCTCAAGCTTGCCCGCAACGTAGAGCGCGTAGTCCATGACGTCATCGCTCACCGGGATGACTCTAACCTGTATCGGGCTGAGCCAGAGCGGGAAGCTCGGCTTTATTCCCTGGGCCTGGAGCTTTGCCTGCTTCTCAAGGATGGCGTACATGACGCGCTCTATTGCACCGCTCGGCGAGCAGTGGAGTATGAGCGGGTAGCGCTCCTTGCCCTCCTCGTCGTAGTAGGTTATTCCAAAGCGCTCGGCGTTCTCGACATCGATCTG
The DNA here is from genome assembly GCF_026991495.1 of Thermococcus sp. Lineage (GTDB taxonomy): Archaea > Methanobacteriota_B > Thermococci > Thermococcales > Thermococcaceae > Thermococcus. Next base: position 3,464 of record NZ_JALXBJ010000085.1, read on the forward strand.
GACGGTGCTCAGAGCGGCTGCCTTGTCGAGGTTGTCCACGAAGTTGAACTCGAACTTGAGGATGAAGTAGAAGAACCTCTGATCCCACATCTCGATGAGGACAGGTTTACCGATTATCCTCGCCAGCCCGACAATGAAGTCCCTGTTCTCGTTCCAGAAGTCGCGGGTGAACCTTATCGCGACCTCGTAGTCGTCCGGAGATAGACCAACGCCCCTGAGGACTTCCATACTGAGCTTGTACTGCTTTCTGAACTCGTCCATGGCCTGTTTTAAATCGCGCGCAACTGTGTGCATATCTGGCATAGTGAAGGCCCTGAGCCTTCTCAGACCGCTGAGCTCGCCGCTCTTCTCACGCCTGAATGAGTAGCGCGTGAGCTCGTACATCCTCAGCGGCAGGTTGCGGTAGCTTATCGTCGCGTCCTTCTTTATGAGGAACTGGCCGAAGCAGGCCGCAAAGCGGAGGAAGAACTTCTTGTCGCCGCTTTTAACTATGTACTGCCTCGCGGGGAAGCGGTTGAGGTACTTTTCAAGAGCAGGGTGCTCGAAATCGTACATGATGGGCGTCTCGACCTCCATGGCACCGTACTCGACCACCTTCTCGGTGACGTACTGCTCAAGGAGGCCCTTTATGAGCCTGCCCTTCGGGTAGTAGCGCAGATTGCCGGCATCGCTCCCGGGTTCATAGTCCACGAGCTCGTGTTCCAGCATGAGCTTAACGTGCGGCGGTTCCCTCTCAGCTACGCGGCTCTTGCTTATCTCGTAGTTGGCGAACTTCCTCAGGTTCTCGTGGCCTGTGAAGTCGAACTCCTCAACATCTATAAGCTCGCCTTCCGGAGTGAGGATGTACCAGTAGCTCTTGAGTTCTTCCTCCTTTTCGAGGGCTATGTTGCGCTCCTCCTTGCTCACCTCCTCTCCGCTCGGAACAACGGTTCTGCTGAGCTCAGCTAATGGGTGCCCCTTGCAGCTTAGCTTGAAGGCCTTGTAGTAGCCGAAGGGAGCGCGCTTAACCTCAAAACCCTCCTCCCTGAGGCGCTCTTCGATCCTCCGGAGAACCTTGAGCGCTATCTCAGGCCTCGCCAGCTCGCTGCTCAGGTGGGCGAAGGGATAAACGAAGACCCTCTCCGCTTTGACCTGTGAAGCAACGTCCCTGATCTCAGCAACGGCCTTCTCGACGACCTCCTCCGGGTTTGACTCGTCGGCTTTCTCAACGCTCGTGAAAACCGCTAAAACCTCTTCGAGTCTGCCCTTCCTCTGCTCATCGCTTATCGGCTCCGGGTTCTTGAGGGCCTCCTCCCTGACCTCGTATTCGAGGTAGTCCGCGTGTATCAGAAGCATTCTCATCCCTATCACCACCGGTAGCTGGGGTTGAATTACTAAAAGTTTTTCCCCGGGCTTATAAACCTGTCCAAAGGTGGAAAGGGCCTCAGCCCTTCCCCTCGTCCTCGATCCTTGCTGAGTGGAAAGAGAAAGAAGGGAGCTCAAATGAGGCGGAGCTTTAGATCGCTGACTACAACCCTCTTCTTCAACTCCGATGAAAGCTCTCCTGCCTCTCTGTAAGCCTGCTCTCTCAGCATCTCTTCGAGTCTCTTGGCGGGCAACATTGATCCCGACTCGGCCTCGATGGTTAGATATGCGTTCACGCCCACTCCGGAGCCAAGGGCGTATCTAATCTCCTTGGCCTCAACTGAAACCTTCCTGAGGTTAAGCCCCAAGGACTTCCCATAGGCATTGAGCTTCTTCACGAAACCCCTGAAGTACGGATCCAATTCGACGGGAACGTTGAGCTTTAGTTCTAACTTTTGAGGTGGTGATTTCTTTGCTTTCTTTGTTCTCTCCTGAAGTGCTTTCTCGACGTCTTTGGTAACGTTTGAGTAGAGTTCCTCCATGGTCGATGGCTTTTGAGGTGCGGTCGCCTCTGCATTGAGCGGGGCATTCCTCGCCCGGGTTATCTGGACATCACCAAAGAACTCACTCAGCTTTATCCTTTGAGTTCTATTGTATGCCTCAATGTTATCGACAACGGACATCTTAACACCAATGTCATCGAGGGGATAAGCATCTGCTATTACGGGACCGTTGAATATCTTCGAGATATAACCCAATGCATCGTCTCCAATGAGCTTTCTTCCACTCTTGACCTCCTCCGCCTCCACTGCCAAAATTTTTTGCTCATCGACGAGGATCGTTATGTAGTAAGGAACCCCACCAACCTTTCCCAGCAGTTTAAAGACCCCACCATTGCCCATTCCGAGAGCTTTTGAAAGCAACTCTTTAAAGTCCTCTTTTGTTTGGCAGAGGTAGTTCTCCTCAAGTGGTTTAGCCCTTGGGAGTTTCACACTCCTCACCTCGTGAATTGGCTCGTATATTTATTCAATGAACATTCATGATCTTTCAGTATTTATCTCCTTCTCAGATATACATCTTAATGTTAATACGAAGGATTGTATTAATCTCCTATTGAGCTCTTTGAGTCTTCTATCTTCACCTTTAGCTCCTCCGCGAACCAGTTGACCCTCTGCGGGAACGGTATCTCGATGCCCTCCCTGTCGAGAGCCTCCTTTATCTTCTGGAGCAGACGGTACTTGGAGCGCAGGAGGTTCTGCCCGACCCAGAGCGAGCTTGGAACCCAGGCCCACACTGTTATGTTAACTGAGCTGTTGCCGAGGTCGTGGACATAAACCCTGGGCTCCGGGATGGCGAGAACGTGGGGCTCCTCATCGAGGACGCTCAGGATAACGTCGATGGCCCTCTGAGCATCTTCCTTGTAGGCTATGCCAACGGTTATCTCGGCCCTCCTCACAGGGTACTTCTGCAGGTTGATGATGTTGCTGTTGAAGAGCTTCTCGTTTGGGATCCTGACGAGTGTGCCATCCCACTGCTGTATTCTCGTTGAGAGGATCCTGATGTCGTTTACAATGCCCTCAACGTCCCCTATGCGGACAGCATCCCCTATCTTCAGGGGCTTGTCGAAGTAAATGAAAACGCCGGAGACAAAGTTGGCTATGACAGTCTGGGCTGAAAAACCGAGGACGATACCAGTTATCCCGGCCGCGGCTATGATAGTGGACAGCCTGCCGCTCAGACCGGCTATGTTGAGGGAAAGGAAGAAGGCGAAGGTTATCACCGTGTAGTAGAGGAGCTTGGCCTTTATCTGAACTTCGGGGAGCTTCTCGGGCGTTGTGCGCATGAGCATGTAGTCCCTCGATTTTTTAGCGAGGAGGTAGGAGAAGTAGAAAACGACCAGGGCGGTGAGGATGTCACTGAGGGAGGTGCCGCTCACCTTGTAGGCGAGGATGCCGAGGAGGTGGAGGGAGTAGAAGGCCGCTATCAGGATTGTCATGTTGTAGAGCATCTTAGCCGTGTCCTCATTAAAGACCCAGACGTAGGTGGTGCTGCTCGAAAGCTCTAAGATGTACCTCTCAAGGATCTTCGCTATCACAAACCCGAGGGCGAGGACGACGATGGAGAGAACAACGTTCCCCGAGTTGAGGGTAAGCTTTGTGGGCCCAAAGACCAGCGTCCAGTTGGCGGAGAGGTTGAGCATCCCTACCACCTCATCAGGAACTTCGGCAGGGCCCTCTTCGGGCCGAATGAGCTGAGGCCTTCCCTCGGGGGTTCTCCCGTGTTGTTGACCTCCGGGCCCCCGTTGCGAAGGAGGATCCTGATCAGGGGATAGTAGGCCCTGTCAGTTGAATAGTACATCGGGGTTCCGTCCAAGGGGAGGACGACCTTATCGAGCCCCTTCCACTCCCCCGAGGGGTTCTCAACGGAGACCTTCAGGACGCCGAGTGAGTCCGGTTCGTTGGGCATGAAGTTGGAAACGTAATACCTTGCTATCGCCCCCCTCTCAACGCTTCCGTAGAGGGCGTACTTCTCCCTGCAGGGAGTGAACCCGTCGATGGTGAGGGATCCAGTTCTGACTTCAACGTCAACAGGAGCTTCAAGAAAGCCCTCCACGCTCTCACCAGGCGGCACCGCTAAGGGTTCCCTGAGGAGAATCATAAGGAGTTTAACACCGTAGCCGGTCGCGGGGGTCGGAATGACCAGGAGCTTCCCCCCTTCGACTTTTTTTATCAACCGCTCAACCTCATCCCTGCGGTACCTCACGAACCCCCCGGCCTCCTCAAGGAGGTGGATCTTTTTACTCCCTATTTTTATGAACTGGGTTTTAAGCTCAAAGGGCCCGAACATGGAGGGAGATTGCCCTCTGTAGATTTAAGGTTATCGCAGTGGCAAAGGCTTAAAAAACGCCCCCCTGTAAATTAGTAGCGGTGGGTGCAATGGGAGAAAAGAAGCCAGCCAAGGACGGTCAGTTCGTTCTCCCGGGCGATTACCTCGGGGTTATTGAGGAGTACCTCCCGGGGGAGGGCGTTAAGGACGAGAACGGGAACCTCATAGCAACGAGGGCAGGGAAGGTTAAAATCGACAAAGAGAGGATGGAGATAAGCGTTGAAGCTGTCACGGAGACGCCGCCGCTCCCTGAGGTTGGGGACGTCATCATAGGGCAGGTAATAGACGTCCGACCCCAGTCCGTTACCGTTCAGCTCGTAAAGATAGAGGGGAAAGGGGACAGGGCGATCGCCTCCTCAACCCTCGCCACCATACACGTCTCCCAGGTAAGGAACGGCTTCGTGGAGGACATGAGGAGGGAGTTCCGAATAGGGGACGTGGTGAGGGCCCGCGTCATAGCGGTGGGCAAGGGGCCGATTCAGCTCACCACCCGGGCCCCGGATTTAGGGGTTGTCTACGCGCTCTGCTCTAAATGCAGGACGCCCCTCATAAAACGGGGGGACCAGCTCATATGCCCCCGTTGCGGCAACGTGGAGACGAGGAAGCTCTCGACCCTCTACCGGAAGCTGGTGGTCTGAATGGGACACGCCAAGAAGGTCATAACCATACACGTCCAAAACGACAGGGAGAAAGAGGAATTTTTGAGGGAAGTCGGAAGATTGAACCTTCCCGCCTTCATCTACGTCCACGGGAAGCTCGACTCCCTTAAGGTGAACGTCCAGGGAACCAAGGGCGAGATAAGGGACGCGGTTTCAAAGATAATGGCCATCCATTCGCGCGTCAGGGCGAGGCTCTACCCTGACAGGAGGGGCCTCTACCGCTACTCTCCGGATGACCTCTTCAGGGAAGTCGGGGTGAGCGTTCCTCCAACTTCTCTCGTCAGGACGCTCGAACTCTTAGGGGAGACCGTTGAGCTTAACGGGGAGACGGGGGAGATAAGGACCTCCCTGCCCTGGATCGAGGCAGTTGAGCTGGTGAGGAAGCTCGGTGATGTTCTCTCTGAGATCTCGCTCAGAAGCACGAGGCAGATAAGGGAGGTCGTCCTGCCGGTTTCAGTTGCCCGCGGCATAGACCCGGACGAACTGCTCGAAACCCTCGTGGAGTTAGGGCTCGCGGAGTGGAAGGAGGATAAGTTTAAATACGAACTGGTTAAGAACAAGGAGCAGGCCATGGAGGAGCTGCTCGCTTACCTGTCGCGTGAGGAGGGTAAGGAAGATGAGGATTGAGGTCGTTAAGAGGGAGGAGAACGCTATCGAGTTCTACCTCGACGGTGAGGATCACACCTTCGCCAACCTGCTGGTTGAGGTTCTCCATGAGGACGAGCACGTGAAGTTCGCCGCCTACTCCATAGACCACCCCGTGCTCATGGCGAGGAAGCCCCGCTTCAGGGTAACAACGGACGGCTCTGAGAGGCCCGAGGAGGCCCTTGAAAAGGCCGCACAGAAGGTGTTTGACCGGTCGAGAGAGGTTCTCGAAGCCTGGAGCTCCGCCCTGAAGGCATGATGGCGCAATCTTTGCATCCGTTAATTTTTTAAAGGGTGCTGAGGTTATAACTTTTGATGGTGCTGATGAGAGAACATAAAGGTATAAGCAGGGATGCACTTCTAATAGTTTTCGTGCTCCTGTCAGCGAAGCTTTTGGTTCTCCTGACCGTGGCCCTGGCCAAGGATAACTGGTTCCATTTCATGGTCACGAGGTGGGACGGGGCGCATTACACTGCCATAGCCGCGGGCTGGTACACAAAGGAATACCAGCTCGCCTTCGCTCCCCTGCTGCCCATCCTCGCCCGCCCGCTGATCCTCCTCGGGGCAAGCCCAGGCACCTCAGTCTTCATCGTTGCGAACGCCTTCAGCTTCCTCCCTCCCCTCCTGACCCTACGGCTATGGGGAAGGAGGGAGGCCCTCTTTCTCTCCGCCAACCCCGTCTACGCTCTCTTCACTACGTTCCCGTACGCGGAATCCCTCGCCCTGACCTTCCTGCTCGCCGGGCTCTGGGCCCTGAAAGAGGAGAGACCCTTCGCTTCGGGCCTGCTCTTCGGCCTCGCAGTTCTCTCGAAGTACAGCGCCGTTCTCCCGATAGCAGGACTGAGCCTGTACCTCTTAGCGTTTAGGAGGGAATGGAGACTCCCAAGGCTCTCAAGGTTCTACCTGCCGATCGGTTTTGCCGGCCTCGTCAGCGGACTCCTCTTCTACCTAACCGCTGGGAACCCGCTCGCTTACCTTGAGGTAGAACGGGGCTGGGACGCTAAGATAGTTGGGCCGATTGACAGCCTCAACTGGCTCCTCGCGAGGAACTGGTTCACAAGGCAGGACTGGAGGGTGATGTCCCTCCACATAAGCCCCGAGTTGTGGGCCCTGAGGCACCTCCTCTTCCTCGGCCTCTACGTCCTCGGTCTCGCGCTTCTGATAAAGGGGAGGAAGGACGTTGAGTTCTGGTACTCCCTGCCCACCGTCCTCCTCCAGGCCTCGATAAGGGGAGTCCCCCTGATAAGTACTCCCAGACTCCTCCTCCCGGCGGTTCCAGCGTGGGGGGCACTCGGGGAGAGGCTTGGGGAAAAAGGACTGGCGCTGGCGGTGGTTCTGATGCTGCTCTTAACTCCCTTCATCACGTGCTGGCATGTATACGCCTTCTTCGCCTGAGCCGCTACCTTCTTATACCCCCCGCCGAAGCCACCTAAGATGAAAATGGACCTTTCCCAAGACGGACTCGCGACCTTCGGCGACTCCCTCGTTAACTTCATCTACTCCCTCGCCCTCACGAGGTACCTCGGAAGACCGAGCGGGGGAAGGGTGCCGAACGCATCCTTAGCGATGGCGCTTGAGCTCGCCGGCCTGCGCCATCTCGCCCCGAGGAGAACCGACAAGCACGGCCTTGGGGACGCTGCCGAGGCCATAGTGGCCTACGCCTTCCTCAGCGGGGCTATGGGGATTGAGGAGGCAAGTGAGATAGTGGAGCGAAACCTGAGCGAGGATGTGGCGCACTTCTCACGGAGGAAGGAGGTACTTGGAAGGGCCTTTGGGGAGCTCCTTAAGGAGATAAAGAACCGCCTCGACCTCTGAGGCTACACCTTAGGCTCCATGAGCCCCATACCTTTTAGTTTTTCGTAGGCCTTCCTGAGGACTTCTCTTATGACGTACCTCCTGTTCAGGCCTCCGAGCCTCCGCGCGGCCCGTCTCAGGCTCCCCTCCCTCAGAAAGAGTTCTATCAGCTTCCTCTCCTCTTCGGAGAGTTCGAGGTGCTTCAAGGCCATCCTCGCTATTTCCAGTGGCGAGTTGCCCTCGTAGGCGTAGTCTGAGCTCATGACCGGCCTATCAAACCTCTCCACCAGTTTAAAGACCACAACGTGGGCCGGTGAATCCTCGGTCACGCTGTCGTAGTGCCGTTTCAGGGCCTCTATCAGCTCCCCCCTGCTCCTGAAGCCGTCGAGAAGGGCATCCTCATCAGTTAGCTCCGCAACCCTCTTGCTCTCAACCCTCTCCACAACGGCCCTCCCGAGGGTGTAGCCGCCGGCGTGGATCAGGATGAGATCCCCCTCCTTGAGGTTTGGTCTCCTGCCAAGCCGGACGGTGGCCCTCTTCCTCCCCTCAAGTATGGCCCCGGCGTAGCGGCCGTCGAACTGAAGGTGCCTCATCCCTCACCACCGAGGAGCCTGAACCTTATGGCGATGACTCCGTACCTGTTCTCCTTCCATCGGGGGTACATTCCGTGGAAGCGCTTTAGGGCCCTCTCAAAGCTCGGTCTGTCAGGGAATATCTTTTCGAGCGGTTCCTCCCGGAGGGCCTGCCTGAAGGTCTCGTAGAGCCTGACCCCCGTGACCAGGGCAGGAACGCTGTCGTTGAAGACCAGCCTGTCCCCAGGCTTCATGCCCCTGAGGGCGGGGTAGGCGGCCCTGACCTCTATCCTCTTCCTCCCGGACTTTATGAAGTTTAGGTACTCGTCCCTAACGCGCAGGTGATAGACCCTCATCACCGTTGCATCCAGAGACCCCCTTAAAAACCTGCCCATGGAAACGTTTAAATCTCTTAAACCCTATTAAGAATTAAGGTGAGAGAGAAGTGAAGAGAAGGGCCCAGACGGCCATTGAATACCTCCTCATGCTCGCGATGGCCCTCATCCTCGTGGCGATAGCCCTGAAGGCCGTCGTAGACACCAGCAAGAGCCTTGGAGAGAGCATCTCGAACTACACGAGCGTCGTGAGGGACAGGGTTATAGGCAACCTCTGAGCCAAAACGGGGTGCTCGGGATGCAGAGCTACGAGTTAGCCGTTATTCTGATGGGATCACTGACGGGCATTCTTACTTCTTACACCGACGTGAAGACCGGTTTCATCTTCGACAGTCACGTCTTTCCAACCCTCTCCCTCGTTGAGAGGCTCTTCGGGCACGAAGAAGGGGAGGAAGAGGTGGATCTGCCCCGGTGGCTCGGGAAGATCATCGTTCCGACTGCGGAGTTCGGCGTTCTTCTGTACGCTTACATGGGCATCAGGGGGCAGGCTCCCCCCTTAGCGGGCTTGATAGGGCTGATAGTCGGCTTCGCCATGGGGATGGTTCTCTACTACGCCGGCGCCTGGGCCTCCGGCGACGTGGTGGTTTTGGCGGCGTTCTCGGCCCTCCTCCCGTATCCTCTGAGCCCCGTCCGGGTTGCGGCTCCTTACGAGACAGCGTACCCCCTCTACCCCCTGGCGGTTCTCTTCAACAGCATCATCGCGGTGTTCCCCTTCCTTTTCTTCTACGCCCTCGGGATCGTTGTGAAGAGGGGGGAGACGAAGAGGATAAGGGAGGTCTTCGTCAATGGCGTTTCCCTCTCCCTTGAGGTTTCCCTCTGGTTCATGGCAGGCATAGCAGTTGCCGTCGCCCTCTCGAACTACGGTTTCGGGTTGAGTGCCGCGGTCAGGTACGGGCTGGCCCTGCTCGTGGTGGTCGTTTTCGGGAAGTACAGAAAGGCGGGGGATATAATCGGACTCGCATCCCTCGCGTACCTGAGCTACCTCATCGGCCTCGACGCGGTGGTGGCGTTTCTGAAGCTCATCGCCGTTATGTACTCCTTCAAGGTCTTCTTCTCCACGGTCAAAGTCCTCAGGGAGGAGGCATTGGTGGAAGAGGTTCCGGTGGAGGAGCTCAGGGAGTGGGACATACTTGGGGAGACGATATACATCGAAGGCGGGAACGTGAGGAGGGACAGGAGGGGCTTCTTTGAGGTTCTCAAAGAGGGGCTGAGGACTGGGAAGCTCCAGGTCGAGCGCGGGGAGGTCGTAGCGTCGCCGAGCGCGGAGGGACTGAGCGGCGAGCAGATAGAGCGGCTCAAGAAGCTTGTTGAGGATGGAAAGATAGAAAACAGGTTCCTGAGGAAGAAGGCGATGCCCTTCGCCCCGAGCATATTCGCGGGCTTTCTGATCTCCGCCCTCTGGGGAGATCTCTTCTGGTGGCTCGTCCTCAAGACCGCTGGCCTCTAACTCCCCTCGAGGATGCCCTTTAATATCTCAACTACCTCATCCAGGCTCTCCACGACGTGATCCCCCTCCACACCCTCGTGGGGGTTTATCGCTATGCTGACGTCGGCCTCGGCGAACATGCTCAGGTCGTTGTGGCCGTCGCCGAGGGCAACGGTCAGCTCAGCCCTCAGCTCCTCCTTCAGCCTTCTCAGGATGGCCCCCTTCCCCTCGAAGTCCACGAGCGCGTTGACCTTCCCCGTTATCCTTCCCAATTCATCGAACTCAAGCTCGTTGGCAAAGACGTAGTCGGCGCCAAGCTCCTCCCCCACCTTCCGGGCGAGGCACATGAGCCCGCTGCTCAGTATTGCTATTCTAAAGTCGTTTTCCTTCAGGAAGCGGAAGAGCTCCCTCACGCCGTCCATGTACTCCACTCTATCAACCCATTCAAGGATCTCCTCTTTGGTGTGTCCCCTCCAGAGGGAGGCGTCGAGCTGCGCCCACTCTGGGTAGTCTATCTCACCCCTGAAGAACATCTCCGCGTACTCGCGCCCCTTATCCCAGGTTCCAAACCTCTTGTGGAGCTCAACCCAGCCTGATACCGACCTGACGAGCGTGCCCTCCAAGTCCGATGCAAAGAGCCTCATCCCAACACCCTGGTGGATTAAGGGCATGGGTTTAAATATTTCATGATGCAATGATGTCCGGTGAGTCCTCTCATGTACGTAGGGGATATACTAAAAAGCCTGGACAGGATCCCCTCCGGGGTTCCGGGCCTCGACAACGTGATAGGCGGGGGCTTCCTACCGGGAAGGGTCTACCTCGTAACGGGCCCTCCTGGGAGCGGGAAGACAACGATAGGGGTGCAGTTTCTCGTGGAGGGCGCTAAGAACGGCGAGAAAGGCCTCTTCGTATCCCTCGTCGAGAACCCCAAGATAATCATCCAGGACATGCTCCGCTACAACTTTGGACTCCTCGGCTACATCCAGTCGAAGACGATTGCCTTTCACGACCTCGGGAGCCACCTCCTCAGGGCAGAGTACAGGATGACGTGGAACGAACTCTTCAACGCCATCCTTCAGCTCATAGAGGGCGAGAAGGCCAAGAGGGTCGTGGTGGACTCGTTCACCTCCATGGAGTATCTCGTAAAGGATCCAGAGAACAAACGCTGGGCCCTCGGAAGGTTCATACGGGCCCTTCAGGAGCTTGAGATCACCACCATCATAACATCGGAGATGCTGAAGGGAGAGAGCTATACCGATGAGCACTACCTCGCGGACGGGGTTATAGTGATCCACCACTTCATGAGGAACTACCAGATGGTGAGGGCCCTCCAGGTTCTCAAACTGCACGGCGTCCCCCACGACAGCAACCTCAAGAGGATACGCTTCACTGACGAGGGGATAAGGGTCTACCAGGAGGCGCCGTTCTGAGGTGATGACTGTGGGCAAAGACGCGGGCAAGGTTAAGGCAGAGATAAGGGCCCTACTTGAGGAGGCCTACCGGTTCGGCTACTTTGTGGGCTACCGGGGGCACAGCGACTGGACAGGCTGGGCCCGCGAGAGGAGGGAGGAGATATACCAGAAGGCGGAGAGGCTCGGCGTCTACGAACTCGTCAAGAAGGCTTACAAGAGGGGGAAGGACGAGGGTTCGAGGAGGAGGGAGGAAGAAGTCCATCTCGGGCTCATTGAGAAGGGCCGGGTAGAGGTTGAAGAGGAGAGGCCATCTAAGAGGCCGGTAATCGAGGAGAGCGAGGAGGAAGAAGAGTTCGCCGAGTTCCTGAGGACAACAAAGCTCGTTCTCCCCCCGGAGTTCCTCAACACCCTGAAGTACATGGAGATACCGCGGATGCTGAAGATGGGTGGTGAGTGATGCTGAGGGACTTCCTGAAGGAAGCGGCCGGGTTCAGCACGGACCGGGTTCTGTGGGACATAGGCGAGATAAGCAGGTTCCACAGGATACAGGGCTCGAAAGAACTGCCGGAGGCCGCGAAGTTCGTGGCCGAAGAACTTAAGGTCTGGGGAATCGATGCCACAATCTTCGAGGAGACCTACAACGGCAGGGAGAGGTTCCTAACCCTCGTGTCCCCCATTGCGTGGGACCTTATAGGCGGCGAAGTGCAGCTCCAGGGGAGGAGAATGACAACTGGCGAGACTCCCCTCTTGGTCATGGCCCATTCTCCCCCTGGAGAGGCGGAGGGAGAAGTTATCCACGTTGCCGGTAAGGAAGACTGGGAAAAGGCGGAGGGGAAGATCGTCCTTGTTGGTAGGGACTGGCGGGAGGCTTACAGGAAGGCGAACGAGATGGGGGCCTCTGCCTTCATTGCCTACCGCGAGGGAACTGGAGACGCCTTCCCGTACATAGGCCTTTTTCTGAGGCGTGCTGACATGGAGTGGGCTAAGATACCCGCGGTCACCCTCCCGGGGTCGGTGGTAAAAGAGCTGCTGGGGAAGCTGACCGCAGGTGAGAAGGTCGTTGCGAGGGTCAAGGTCGATGCGGTGGTTAAGGAGAGGGAGACGCTCCCAATGGTCTACGCCGAGGTTGGACAAGCACCGTACATCCTCCTGACGGCCCACCTCTGCCACCCCATGCCCGGGGCCAACGACAACGCGAGCGGCAGCGCCATGCTGATTGAGCTCGCGAGGGTTCTTTCAAAGCTCCACTCCGCCTCCTTCAGATTCGGCTTTGCCTTCCTCTGGATGCCCGAATACTACGGAAGCCAGGCCTTTATTGAAAGGCATGCGGATCCGGGAAAGTACTACGTTGCCGTGAACCTCGACATGGTTGGGGGGAGTCCTGAGGTGTCTGGTTCAACGCTGATGCTCGTGAGACCCCCGCTCTCAAGGTTCTCCGCGGCCTCAGGCATCCTTGAATACTTCCTCGACCTCTCAAACTCCGCGGGGAAGAGCTTCTCAGGCGAACCGACGCCTGCCATGCCGCTCAGATTTTACCCCTACGAGATGGGGAGCGACCATGACGTCTTCAACATCTTCGGCGTACCCTCGATGATGCCGATAACGTGGCCGGACCGATTCTACCACTCAAGCGCCGATGCCGTCGACAAGATCAGCGGAAGAACTTTAGGAATTATAGGACGGGCCGCCCTGGCAGCTCTCCTGGCCCTCTCGCGGGCTCCCGTGGAAGAGATCGGGGCCTTTTCAAGGGCCTACTCCCTGAAATACATAGGTGAGCTCGGGATGAACGGGGCGATTGAGGTGGCCCCGAGGCTTGTGCTCGACGGTCTCCACAGGGACTCGAAATTCTTAGGATTCAAACTCGGCAGAAAGCTCGAAGAGAGGTTCTGGCTGAGGTGGAAGCTTAAGGGGATCCTGTCGCCGAGGGAGATCGAGGTCAGGGAGGGGCGGTTCAGGGAACTGACGCGGGATAGAAGGGTCCCCACGCAGCTCCACGAACTCCTAATGCTCGGGGAGATTCTTCCAGAGGAAGCAGTGTACAAGGCTCTCAAGGAGGAGTTCGGAGCCTGCGAAAGGGAAAAGCTCCGGGAGCTCGTTTCAATCCTCGAAGAAAACGGCATGGTGGAGGTTGTCAGTTAGAGCGTTCAAGCTCGTGCTCAAGCTCGTCTATCTTCCTGAGGATAACGCTTTTTATCCTCTCAAGGACCTCAGCGGGAGAAACCGCGGTGTAGGTGTAGCCCAACCAGCCCCTCTCGATCAGGCTCCTCTTGAGCATCCCCTTGCGGTAGAGGTTGAGGACGTGCTCCCTGACCGAGCGCTCGCTTATCCTGAGTTCCCTCTGTATCTCGGTGATCCTCATTGGCTTCCCCCTTTCAAGGAGGAGCCGGTATATCCTGAGCTCGCCTTTTTTGAGGCCGAGGGACTTCAGAAGCTCCTCCATGCGACTGTAAAGGTCGCCACTGCTACCCATTCTTCACCCCTATGAAGTTTTAACTTCATGGGGTTTAAAAAGTTTCCGCGGGTGTGGGCCGGGTACAGAGGCCCGCGTTCACCGCTCGCGCGGGTGGATGCCCCCGGCCCTGTGGGCCCGGCGTGAGCACTCCCCGCTCACCGCTCGCGGGGGCGGTTTACCGGGCCCGTGAAGAGACGTCTGTCCCCTCACTGTCGGCGTTTTCCTTTCACATCAAAGGACTTAAAAGTTTGATCACTTCAGGGGAAGCTCCATTGTCTCCTTATGGACTTTGAGCGCCACCATCGTGTGGGTGGACTCGACGCCCTCTATGTCCCCGATCCTGTCGAGGAAGTCGTTCAGCTCTTCACTGTCCCGGGCCCTTATCTTGATTATCATGTCGTAATCCCCTGTGGTCTCGTAGACCTCCACTATCTTCGGGTGCCTCACGAGCTCCTCAGCGACCGCCGAGTACATACCCGCCTTGGCCTTTATCAGAACGAAGGCGAGCATGTCCAGCCCGAGGGCATGGGGGTTCAGGAGGACAGTGAACCTCTTTATGATCCCCCTCTCCTTCATCTTCTTTATCCTTTCGTAGACTGTAGACTCGGCGAGACCAACCTCCTTCGATATCTCCCTGAGCGGTGTCCTGCTGTTCTTCTGCAGTATGGCGAGGATCTTCCTATCCACATCGTCAATGCCGCCCCTCACACCGACCACCTTTAAAAAATTTTCGGAGGAGCTTATAAACTTGCCGATATCCCGTGACCATACTTTTATAAAAAGGCCCGGCTCTTTAATTCAGAAAACCCAGGGTGGTGGCTGTGCCGACGAACGTCACGGCGGAGTACCTGGCGGCCGAGGAGGAGTACAGGAACGCGAGGACGATACCCGAGAAGATAAGGGCCCTCGAAAAGATGTACGCGACGGTTCCGAAGCACAAGGGGACCGAAAAGCTCCGCCTGCAGATAAAGCGAAGGCTCTCCGAGCTCAGAAAGGAGCTTGAAAAGCAGAGGCAGGTGAAGAAGGGAGGTGGCGGGCCTTCTATAGCAGTCAAAAAGGAAGGAGCCGCTCAGATAGCCCTCGTCGGCCTTCCAAACGTCGGCAAGAGCTCCCTCCTGAGGGCCCTCACGAACGCGGACGTTGACGTGGCGAGCTACGCCTTCACGACCGTCCAGCCCATCCCGGGGATGATGCACCACCGGGACGTCCAGATACAGCTCGTTGAGGTTCCAGGCCTCGTTGAGGGGGCCGCCCTCGGAAAGGGCATGGGACCCCAGCTTTTGAGCGTTGTGAGGAACGCAGACGCTATAGCCATGGTGATCGACCTCTCCCGGGACCCAATCAAGCAGATGGAAGTTCTCCTGCGCGAGTTCGAGAGGGCCGGGATAAAGGTCAATAGGAGAAGGCCGAGGGTCGAGGTAAAGAGGACGGCGATGGGAGGCATCGTCATCAACGGGGCCGAGAACATAAGGGGCGATGTGAGTGAGGTCATGAAGATCCTCAGGGATGAGAGGATCCACTCAGCCGAGCTGACTGTTAAGGAGCCGGTGACACTTGAGGAGATAGCCGATGCCCTCGACGAGAGTCTCGTCTGGCGCAGGGCGATAATAATAGCCAACAAGGGCGACGCCCCCGGGAGCAGGGAGAACTATGAGAAGCTTCTCAAAGCCTACGGTGATCGCTTTAAGATAATCCCGGTATCAGCCAAGCGGAATATCCAGCTCGACAAGCTGAAGGACGAGCTGTACGAGCTCGCCGGGATAATAAGGGTCTTCACGAAAAGCCCAGGCGAGGAGCCTGCCTATCCCCCGGTGCCGCTCAAGAGGGGCTCGACCGTCATGGATTTAGCGGAGAGGATCCACAAGGACTTCACGAGGAACTTTCGCTACGCGAGGGTCTGGCGGAAGAGCGCTAAGTTCCCGGACCAGAGGGTGGGGGCAGATCATGTGCTCGAAGACGGGGATGTAGTGGAGATTCACGCGAGGTAGCCCCGACGGGCTCCATCAACCCCGGTTGCCAGCTGAGCTCCCGATGGGAGGGAAGTCAACTTTTTAAGATGCTGCTCAGAGGGGGAGTTGGTGAGTTGCATGGCCATCGTGGACGTTAGGGTTCTCGTTGAGGGAGCAAGTGACGTTGAGGTTGTCAGCAAAGCCCTGCAGGGGCTTGCCTTAGGGAGCGAGTACAACATAACGATCTCCTCCATAATCCCCACGACCAACGTTGAGATAGCGAAGAGCGCCGCCGCGGGGGCGGATTTGCTCATCATAGCAACCGACGCAGACAGGGTTGGCAGGGAGCTGGCTGAGAGGCTCTTCAACGAGCTGAGCCAGATGGTCGGGCACATAGAGAGGATGAAGCTGCCCCTCGGCCACGACCTTGAGCACGTCGATGTGGAGCTCGTCAGGAAAGAGCTCAGGAACGCCCTCGTTAGGGCCGGGCTAAAAAGCCTTCAGGTTCTGCCGGAGTACATGGAGCTGAGAAAGCAGCTCTTAGACCTCAAAGGGGCCTACGATGGGCTGGAAAAGGAGTATCAGGAACTCGAAAAGGAGTACACCGAGCTCAGGGGCAAGTACGAGGAGACGAGGGTCGAGTACATGAGGCTCAAGCAGGAGAACGAGAGCCTCCAGGCCCTTCTTGAGAAGAGATCCAAGCCAGTTAAGATAGAAGACGCTTGGAGGGCGCTCTTCCCGGCCGAGCCCGTTCCCCCGGAGGGGTACCTGGCAATGGCCGTTGAGAAGCTCGGCCTCAGGGGAAAGATAATCGTGGGGCAGGGGTACATCTACTCGGAGGAGGAAGAGGCGATTGAAGAACTCCTCAAGACTGTCTACCTCGGCACCACCGTCGCCAAGGCCCTCAGGACGGAGCCTGAAAGTGGGGAAGCTGAAGAAACCATAGAAGAGCCCATTGAAGAAGAAGCACCGGCAGAGGAACCGGGAAAACCCGTTGAAACCTGAAGCACGGTGTCTGTATGAACGGAACTGTTGAGGAGTTCGCCACGTACCTCGATCTTGAGGGGAAGAGCCCCAACACCGTAAGGATGTACTCCTATTACATCGAGAGGTACCTCAGGGAGGGCGGGGAACCTAACGCACGCTCCGCCTTAAGGTTCCTCGCCAAGCTGAGGAGGAAGGGCTACTCTAACAAGAGCCTGAACCTCGTCGTCCAGGCCCTGAGGGCCTACTTCCGCTTTGAGGGCTTTGAAGAGGAGGCGGAGAAGCTCAAGCCCCCAAAGGTACCGAAGAGCCTTCCCAAAGCCCTCACAAGGGAAGAGGTCAGGAAGCTCCTCTCGGTCATCCCCCCCACAAAGACCAGGGATCGGCTCATAGTCTTCCTGCTCTACGGTGCTGGGCTCAGGGTGAGCGAGCTCTGCAACCTGAAGAAGTCCGATGTTGACTTCGAGAGGGGCCTGATCTTAGTCCGGTCTGGAAAGGGAGCCAAGGACAGGGTCGTGCCCCTCCCGGACGCTTTGGTGTCGGAGATAAGGAACTACCTGTCCAAGAGAGAGGACGAGAGCGAGTACCTGATCGTCGAGGACAGGCGCTCCGAGAAGGGCAGACTCTCCCCAAAGACCGTCTGGTACCTGCTCCGCAAGTACGGGAACAGGGCGGGCATCAGGGTCACCCCCCACATGCTGAGGCACAGCTTCGCCACGCACATGCTCGAAAAGGGGGTTGATATAAGGGCCATCCAGGAGCTCTTGGGGCATTCAAATCTCTCCACGACCCAGATTTACACAAAGATAACAGTTGAGCACCTAAAAAAAGCACAGGAAAAGGCGAGACTCTTGGAATCGCTCTGATTCAGTCCTCCCAGGGCTCGCGGTACTTGAGGGCCCAGCCGAACTCCTCCTTCAGCGTGTCGATCGCCGCGTATGGGGGTATTATGCCGCGCTCGGTTATTATGACGTCCACGTACTCAGGTGGTGTAACGTCGAACGCTGGATTCCAGACCGTTATGTTCTTCGGCCACGTCCTGAGCTCCTCCTCTGGTATAACCTCCGTCGGATCGCGCATCTCTATCTCAACCAGCTGACCGAGCATGGTCTCGGGGTGGAACTTATAGGTCTCGGCGGCTATCATGGTCCAAACGCGGTGTTCCTTGGCGGTAAGGGCTATCAGGGCCGTCCCGATCTTGTTTATAACCGCGCCGTTGGCGGTTATGCTGTCAGCCCCCATGACGACCTTGTCGGTCATCTTCATGTAGTGCCTCGCCGCGCTGTCGACAACGTAGATGACTGGTATGCCGTAGGAGGCTAACTCCTTGGCGGTTATCTTCCCCTGCCACTTGGGCCTCGTCTCGGTCACTATGACTTTTATATCCTTCCCCATCTCCCAGGCAGTCTTCATGACGCTTATGGCGGCCTTGCTGTGGCAGTGCGTCATTATAACGTCCCCGTCCTCTATGCGCTTTGCCCCTATCTCCCCTATCCTCTTTACGGCGTTCTCCGAGTTGTGTATGAACTCCTTGGCGGCGTTGATCACGATGAACCTCAGCTGTTCGAGGTCGGCGCCGTTGGAGTAGGCTATCTTCGCCCTGTTCATCACGTATCTGAGCGCGTTTGGCAGCGAGACGGCGGTGGGCCTGGTGTTGTAGAGTATCCTCGCAGCTTCCTTCATGTCCTTCCAGAAATCGTCAACGCTGAGAGCCCTGCTCTTCTCGGCCTGGAGCTGGAGGGCGTATGCGGCCGAGCGGGCTATCTTTCCCGCCCCCCTGATCTCCATGGTCTTTATCTTCTCCGCGATCTCAAGGACTTCTTTCACCACTCCCATTCGACCACCCCCGGTAATCTTCAGATTATGGGCAGGCGTTTATATCGTTTGCGAGGGGAAGTTTTTTAAAGCACCGGCCCAACAGCACACGGGAAAGGGCTACGCCCAATGAATCCCGCTGATGAGTGGAGGTGGGAGGAAATGGCGACTTTCAAGATCGTTGTGTCCAACCCAAAGAGTGGGATCGCAAGACAGGTTGAGGTAAGCGGCGAGGTCGCTGAAAAGCTCATAGGAAAGCGCATAGGGGACGAGATACCGGTTAGCGAGCTCGGCATCAACCTCTCCGAAATATTCGGGGAAGAGATACCCGGGAGCGCGAGGCTCAAGATAAAGGGTGGAACCGACAGGGACGGCTTTTCGATGAGGCCGGATGTTCACGGCCCGAGGCGGGTTAAGATCCTCGTCTCAAGGGGTCCGGGCTTCAGGCCTAAGGAGAGGGGAGAGCGGAGAAAGAAAACCGTGAGGGGCAACACGATAAGCCCCGAGATCGTCCAGATAAACACGGTTCTCCTTTTCTGAGCTCTATGTTCTTCCCATTCCTTCACAGATCCCGGACTGTTATCCCGCCAAGCTACGGTATCGAGGGGCTCCCTAAAGGAAGACCGCCCTCGTCATCGCCCCGTCAACAACTACAGTTGATCCGAGCATGTACTCAGCTTGATCGCTCAGGAGGAAAGCTATGAGCGAGCCGAGCTCGTTCCACCTGCCGGTTCTGTGAAGCGGCGTTCTGCCCAAGACTTCCCTTTCCCAGATTTTTTCGAAGGGTTCCCCCCTTGTCCCCGCGACCTTCTTCAGGTTTTCCCTCGCACCGGGGGTGTCGAAGCTCCCGAGGAGAACCGAGTAGGCCCTTATCCCTTCCCTTCCGTAGGCCCTGGAGAGGCCCTTCGCGAGCTGGATCAGACCAGCCCTCGTGGTGTCGGCGAGCAGCAAAGGGGACATGGGCTCCTTTATCGAGACCGAGTTGAGGTACACGAGAACGCCCTTCCTCCCAGTCTCCAGCCACCTCCTGACGAGAAGCCCCGTGAGGTAACCGGGTGCGACCGAGTGTATCTTAGCGGACTCAAGCCAGTCCTGGTAGCTGGCCTCGTGGATGAGGCAGGGTTCGCAGGAGACGTTTGGGGCGTTCCATACGAGGGCGTCAACCCCTCCCAAGAGCTCCCAGGATCTTCCGAGGAGGTTCTCCAGACCCCCACTCCGCCGCAGGTCGGCCTTTACAGCGCAAACCTCCCCAAACCCGGCGAGCTCTTCCATAGCCCTTTGGAGGTTTTCGTCGTTGTGGGAGCTTAAAACGACCCTCGCGTTTCTCTTTAGGAGCTCCCTCGCGACGTTGAAACCTACTCCTCTTGAGGCGGCGGTTACTAAAACCCCCATCCCCCTGAGGTCGATTTCAACCCTCATGCTCGCCCCTTGGTGGGAGGGGTTAATAAGGGTGCCGATTGAAAGGGGGACAAAGACTGCATGGTTTTAGGAGATTCAATTCGTCGTTTTGATAAACAACAGGGCGAAAGAATATTAAGGCGCAGGATCTTCGGTTTTAGACAGATTTCTCAAACGTTTTGGGGTGATGCCATGAAGTTCTACATATGCAGGGGAAAAGCCGAGCCAAAGCCGTTCAAGGTAGCTATCATCGGCGCCGGACCGGCCGGCCTTACCGCAGCGGGCTACCTTGCCTGTAAGGGCTACGAGGTTCACGTCTATGAGAAGATGCCAGAAGGGGGAGGGATGGTTGCCTTTGCCATTCCGGAGACCAGGATACCGGTGAAAACCGTTAGAGACGGAGTTCGAGAACTGGAGAAGCTCGGAGTGAACTTCCACTTCAGGACGAAGGTAATCTACGACTCCCCAAGGGAGCTCGGCGACGAGTGGGCTGAGCACTTCGTTTCCCTTGAGAAGCTCTTAGGTGAGTTCGACGCGCTTCTCATAGCTACCGGTGCCTGGAAGCCGAGGAAGCTGAAGATCCCTGGTGCTGAGTTGCGCGGTGTATTCGACGCCCTAACACTGCTCCATCACATAAAGATGGCCAGGATAGGCTACTACCCCTGGGACAGAATCCCGGAGGTCAAGGGAAGGCACGTCGTGGTAATAGGTGCCGGCTACACGGCCGTTGACGTTGCCATTGAGGCGAGGCTCCTCGGGGCGGATAAGGTCACGATGGTCTACCGCCGCTCCATTGAGGACAGCTACGCGAGGGCCGAGATAAGGAAGCTTATCAGCGAGGGGCTTGAGTTCATAGAGCATGCCTCGCCGGTGAGAGTTTTAGGAGAGAAAGGAGCCCAGGGCGTCGAGTTCGCGAGGACGGAGATAGTCGAGGGGAGCGTCGTGAGCACTGCCGAGCGCTTTACAGTTGATGCCGACCTCGTCGCCTACGCCATCGGACAGCTCCCGACGAGCCCGATAAGGGAGGTTGTCTGCGCCAACGAGAAAATCCTGAAGGAGGCTGGGATTTTCTTCGCCGGAGACGTAGTCGCCCCAAGGAACATAGGTACGGCAATGAGGGAAGGCAGAGCAAGGGCGAGGGAGATAGAAGAGTGGCTCCTCCGCAAAGCCCCAAGGAGGGTTTTTCCTGTTCCCGTTGCGGCGAGGCTGATAAGTTCGGTCACGAACGGGAAGTGCTGAAGGTTTTAAGACACACGAAGGTTGCGGAATCTGAATGAAAAAGCGTAGAGGACATATAGTACAGCAGTCAGCATGGCTACCGTCAAAACCAGACCCCTCTTGCTCAACTCCAAGAGACCGCTACCCTCGGCGTACGCGGTATAAACAGGAGACAGAATGTACACCAAGTATGCCATGAAGCCCTTCACCGTGTTCCCAAGGCTTGCCTGGGCTTGGAGGAGGGCAAGCCCAGAGATGGGTAGGATGAAGAGGAAGACCATTGAGAGAACGTAGGATCCGCTTTTGCTGCCTACGAGGGTCACCATTAGCAACGCACCCGAGTAGATTAATCCCATGGCAATCAACGCCCACATTACCCTGTCATACCCCCACACCAGCAGGAGGAGGGAGTTCACAGCCAAGAAAGGTACCTGGGACAGCAAAGCCGTTATAAACCTTCCGTAGGCGACATCCCTCCACCCAGCGAAGAGGGCTATCTCAAAAGCCGTAACCCGGTTTTCCTGAAACATCACGTTGAACACCAGAAAGAGGTACAGAGGCATCCCTAAGAACTGTATAAACTCAACTAAGGGGAGCTGATTCCTAGGGTAAAGGTAGTGGATGCCCGCCTCACTGAGAGCCAAAAAACCCAAGATCTCCCAGAAGAATATCGAACCCATTGCTTCCTTAGCGTAGGTTCTCACCGTTAGCTTTAACGTAGACATACCTAACACCTGACCTCTTGTACCCTAAGATCTTTCCCTCTTCCATAAGGCGTTTGAGAGTTTCCCCCTCCGCCCGCACCACAAGGATGTTGCCGAAATCACCTAAAACTCCCTCAAGGGGAGGGACAGTGCCGTTTATGAAGACATCGTAGACGTCTCCATCCTCTTGGAGCTCCCTTACCTTCCCATACCATATAACCCTTCCCTGCTCCAAAACGATAACTGAATCGGCCAGGAGCTCAACGTCCTCCGGGATGTGGGATGTAAGGATATAACTGTGGAACCTCCTTCTTAGAACGCTTGAAACCCTTACATAGGAATGCAGATCCAGATGAACGAAAGGCTCGTCGAGCACCGGGATGCGGGAGCTGTCTGCAAGTGCACTAAATATCCAGAGGAGTTGCTCCTGACCCGATGAGAGCGAGCTCACCTTCTGCAATTCAAACTTGGACAGGCCAAGCTCATCTGCAAGGGCAGAAGTGCCCTCAGGGTCGCCGTTTGCACGTCCGACGACCTTTACGAACTCACCCACCTTCATGGCATAGGGGAGGCGAGCCTTTTCAAAGGCAGGGTTGAAAGCCTTAACAACCCTTTCACGCTGCTTCCATGGGTTGATTCCGTTTATCATCACATCCCCTACCTTCGGACGCTGAAAGCCCATGAGGATTGAGAGCAGGGTAGTTTTTCCACTACCATTCTGTCCCACGATTCCTATCCTCTCCCCCCTGACCGATATGGACACGCCTTTAATGACAGGTTTTGATGGAGTGTACTCAAACCACACATCCCTGAGGTTAAGTTCGATCCCCTTCCCCAACCTCATCCCTCCCGGGATTCTATTATCATCACTATGAGGCCGATCAACACAAGTGCCACATTTACAGGGAAGCTGTAGCCGATGCCGTACTTTATCCAGCCCCTCCAATCCTGGTCTGGTGCCGAATTCCCACCTCCAAAATACATCTGGGCCACTAAGTCCTTCTCAACGGCACTCGTATTTACAGCGTAGAGGCTTGAAAGTTTTTCGCAGAGGGGCGTTATATTATACATCGAATTGAAGGCCGTGCAGGGGTGTGGAACCGAAACTGAGACTGCAACGTAGGTTCCATTATATCGGATATAATCATTACCGTAAATAGTGAAGTAAACGAAGGGATACCCATAGGCCGGGCTTGGAGAGACGTGCCCCCTTTCAAGGAGGATTTTTCTGTCAATCCTACTCTTTATAAGCGACGCAATCAGTCCCTCCCCCTTAGAGAGATACCACCCGTCCTTAACCTTTTTGATGGAGTCAGCGTAGAGGGGAAGTTCCGGGAGCCGGTCAATATTCACGCCGCCGTTACCAAAAAGCTTGTAGACACTGTATGAAACGTTGTATTCTCCCTCATGCAGGCAGGTCACGTTCAGTTCAAAGCCCAAGGACATTGACTTTCCCGACCCACTCGGGAACTGACCGACCACACCGTAATACCTGAGCTGACTACCGGGGCCAAGGGCACCTTTGAACTCGGAAACCCTGTAGTGCTCCATGTAATAAGCTGAAACGGGGAGGAGCAGTATGATAACCGCGAGAGCCATCAGGATGAGACCGAGTGTTTTTCCCCACTTCATATCAGCATCCTCTCCCATTGTCGGGGCTCAAAAATAAAAATGGGAATCAAACGTCCACGCTAACTTCAATGGGCGGCAACGGCAGGGACTCCCACTTAAGGCTCTTACCTTTAACGCCCCTGTACCAAGCGTAGGTGTGATCCCATGTGTGGTAGACAACCTTGTTGTAGACTATCCCACTGATAGAATTGAATGGCGAGTGGAGGGTGAACTGGCCGTAAAATGAGAGGGCCGTTGAAGACGGGTTGGTGCTCGTGTATCCCCAGGAACCATCGTCCGGCCAATGTCCACCGTGGTCAGTCTCGTGGAAGGTATCATAGTTGTCAAGCAGGAAAGTCCCATCTGGCTTCGTGGCGAAGGTCCATTCAGACTTTACCCATGCCATCGTCCATCCAAAGATGTTCTTGCCTTCAACCTTGACGCTTGCGTGGTTGTTGTAGGTGTAACCGGCGCTGGCGCTGGCTGCAGTCAAAAACAAAAAGAGCCCGAACACGAACAGGGCCAAGCTGACTTTCCGAACTCCCATACTATCCTCCTGCCCCATAAGGGGCATACTCATTTACTTTTTTAGCAATTTAAACTTTACGCCGTAAATTTATAGTTCAACTTTAATAATTTACAAGAAATCTCAATATGATATTTTTAATCATTGAATAGGTTGCAATTTAGGGTTGTCATTTGTCATAACTTAAAGCACGCTTTTATCCCCTGATTTTTTAGGGTGGGGCCATTTTTTAGAATCCCTCATTTAATTTGGGTCCAAAATCTTTATAGCCCATTCTTTAAACCTCCCCACATGACCGAGCCGAAAGACATCGTCCTTAAAGAGAGCGCAGAGGTCGAGGGGGTCCCGATAGAGGGACCCTGGCCCGACGAGGTTTCGAGCCTTGAGGATGTTCTGGATTATTACGAGCGCATAGGTTTCCAGGCGACCCACCTCGGGAAGGCGATAGAGATATGGAGAAAAGTGGAGGAGAAGCGCGCCGAAGGAAACGAAGTCCGCGTCTTCCTCGGCTACACCTCAAACATAGTCTCCTCCGGGTTGAGAGAGCTCATCGCATGGCTTGTTAAGGAGGGCAAGGTTGACGTTATAGTAACCACCGCCGGCGGAATAGAGGAGGACTTCATAAAGGCCCTCAAGCCCTTCATCCTTGGAGACTGGAACGTTAACGACGCAGAGATGCGCGAGAAGGGCATCAACAGGATAGGCAACATCTTCGTGCCCAACGACCGCTATATAGAGTTCGAGAAGTATATGATACCATTCTTCGAGCGCGTTCTTGAGATGGAGCGCGAGGCCGAAAAGCCGCTCACAGCAAGCGAGTTCACCCGCGAGCTCGGGAGATACATGGGCGAGAAGCTCAGGAAGGAGAAGGAGCGCTCGATTATTTACTGGGCATACAAGAAGAACGTCCCGATATTCTGCCCGGCCATCACTGACGGCTCGATAGGGGACATGCTCTACTTCTTCAAGGAAGAAAGAGGGGACAGGGAACTGGTCATAGACATCGCCAACGACATAGTTAAGCTCAACAACTTGGCGGTTACGGCAAAGGAGACGGCCTCGATAATCCTCGGCGGTTCCCTGCCGAAGCACGCGATAATCAACGCCAACCTCTTCCGCGGCGGCACCGACTACGCGATCTACGTGACGACGGCAGTTCCGTGGGACGGCTCGCTGAGCGGTGCACCGCCGAGCGAAGGGGTGAGCTGGGGCAAAATCAAGGCCAAAGCTGACTACGTCGAGATTTGGGCCGACGCAACGCTCGTCTTCCCGCTGATGGTGTGGAAGGTTATGAGAGAAAAGCCTTAAACGAGGAGTCTCTCCCAAGCCGGCCTCTTAACGATCCCCTCAACCTCCTTAGGAACCTCGGTGAGGGTCAGCGAGTCCAGCATCTCAAGGACGTCCCTGATCTCCTCCCTTCTCATCGAATCCACCCGCTCCAGAGGGTTGTCCACCGCCCAGGGGATCACCTCCCGGACAGGATCCCGGGTTTTGGCCTTTGCCATCATAGGCATCAATAAAATGTGACACTTTGGAATATATAAGCCTTTTCTATTCACATTTTGCACACAGAACGGGTGAAAGTGCAAAATTCTAAAAACCCTAACCGGTGGTAACTCATCCATGCCCCTTCTCAAAGACATAGAAGTACCTCTCCAAGCTCTTGTGAACGCGCTGGTAGTACATTCCGAGGAGTCTGAAGCCAACCTTCTCAGCCTCGATCTTCCCGTCGAAACCAACGGGAAACGCTATCGCTAAGCGCCCGCCTTTGGCCAAGACGGCGTACATGCTCTCAAGGGCCTTTCGGTACAGCTCGGCCCTGTCCCTGCCCGCAAGGGTCGCTGAGGTGCCGTACGGCGGATCCGTGGCTATGGCCTCGAACTCCTTGCCGGAAAACAGCTCCTCCAGCTTTGTAGCATCACCAACCCTGAGCTCGTAATCCATTACTCCATAGTACCTGAGGTTCATTTCAGCCCCCTCGACCATCTCTGGTTTTATGTCGACGCCGTAGACCCTCAGGCCGATTAGTCCGGCCTCAATAAGTATTCCCCCTGCCCCCATGAATGGGTCGAGGAGCTCCTTCTTCGCTTTTGTCAGGTTCACGAGGGCACGGGAGAGGCGGGGGTGAAGTGATATGGGCCTGAAGAAGGGCCTGCGGTGGGCCTTCCTTCTCTCAAAGTCCTTGGGGTCAAAGTAGCGGGTTCTTATCCCTGCGTAGAGCCTCTCACCGCAGTAGGCCCTAACGACGGTATCGGGCTTTGAGAGGTTTACTTTAAACCCCTGGGTAGCTATGACCGCCCCGAGCTTTCTCGGAAGGTCTAGGACGTTGTGCCTGCAGTTCGCCATCGTCTCTGTGTCCACCTTGAAAGTCCCCTTAATGGGCCACTCCGCTTCCTCAGCCTTTGAGAGGAGCTCGCGGATCGAACCGGCCTCTATGACAAGCTTTCCATACTCGTGGGCGAGTCCAAGCCTATCGAGGTAGGGGAACGCGCCCTCATCGGCATCGAGCTTCAAAAATAGGTAGTCCCTGCCGGCTATTTCCCCGCCCGCCAGTTCGAGCATGGCCCCGACTTCATCCTCCGCCATCCCGGGAAGGCTGCCGAGTATCTCAGCGTAGAGCATGCCACCACCTCACAGCACCTTCAGGTACTTGTGCACCTGGAAGCTCAGCCCGACGTTTTTCCTTCCCAATATCTCAGCTGCCTCGCGGTAGATTTCCATGAGTCTACCCTGGCTTATCTCAATCGGCTCCCTCGGTTGTATCGCCAGAGGGGCGAGACCCTTGAGAAGTCCCGCGTACCAGCGGACGTTCTCAAGCTTGGTCTCGTTGGTAACGACGAGCTTGGCGTAGGTCTTTGCGCCGGCCTTCTTCAGGATCCTTATGCTCTCAATCTCCCTGAGGACGAGGTTCCTCCAGTCCTTGGTAGCTTTAGCGCTCTCGTCCTTTATATCAACGCTCGCGTAGTCGGTCAGGGAAGCCACATCCTCAATCAGCTCCGGCAGTCCGCCGTGGGTTTCGAGGAAGTTGTCGAAGCCGAGGTCTTTCATATCCCCCATAAGGGCATTCAGGGCCTTTATCTGGAGCGTCGGCTCTCCTCCGGTGTAGCTTATCGAGTGTACGTCACCGGTATCAAGCCTTAGAACAGCATCAACGACGTCCTCAAGCGAAGCCGGATTCGGCTTGTACTCGAACCTCCCGGTGAAGGGTTCGAGCTCGTAGCGCCAGCGGGAAACGCGGGAGGCATCTATGTACTGCTTGGAGTCGCAGTAAACACAATGAAGGTCGCAGCCGGCGAAGCGGACGAAGATCTGCCTCCTCCCAAAGGCGCTCCCCTCTAAGCTGCCCCCTTCGCCCTGCCAGCTGTTGAAGACCTCGGCCATTACGATCTTCATCCGAACACCTCAGAGCTCCTCGACGTCAATTCCCTTCACCCTATCGCTCACGAAGCCCTCCAGTATCTCAACCCTGACGCCCCTGTCTTCCCCGGTCATGTCCGCCATGAGCTGAACCGCCCTCGCGTAGTCCCAGAGTCTTCTTTTCGCCTCGTCGGTGACCTCCTCGGCCATTATTATGAGCTCCTTCTCCCCCGGCCGGCCGCTCACCCACTCGATTACTTTTTCCGCGTCCTCCCCGGTGAAGACGCCCCTTTTCTTGAAGAGCAAGCCCCCACCTCCATCCGTTTTACAGTGAAGCGGTCAGATGTACTTGAGGAGGATTTTAACGGCCGCCTCAAACAGTTCCCTGTCCTCCCCTTCGAGTACGCCCTCCAAGTAGTGAAGGTTGGCGACGTTTACGATCACGTAGGCGGTGTTCCTGTCAAGACCGAGGTCGTAGGCCTCGTAGTAGACCCGCTCCTCCCCAAGGGCCTCGTTCATCATGTCGGCGAAGTGCTTTATGTCCTCGACGCTGAGCTCGTCCCACTTGCTCTCCATCTCGTCGAAATACTCCTCAAGGGTCTTTATCCTACCAAGGTCGAGCTTCAACAGGCCTTTGACGTAGGGGAACTCGCCAACGCGAAAGATCCTGAGGCCCTCCTCGTCCCGAATCCCGATGTAGTCCCAGGGCAGAACGCCCTCTATCGGGTTGTGACCGTACCTCGTGGCCAGATAGGAGAAGGCCTCCATGGCATCGTCCATCTCCCTCAGGAACTCCTCCTCATCCTGAAAGCTTATCACCTTGCTCACACTTCCCCTCATGCCCGGCACCTAACCGAAAGTAGGGCGGGGGGTTATAAGGCTTTGTTCCAGCGGATTCGGTTCGTCCGCAGGATTTTTATAGGCCTGACCATACCTCCTCAAGGTGTCGCCATGGTAACGCTCATCATCGCGGAGAAGCCTAACGTCGCGAGGAAGATCGCCTACGCCTTAGCTGAAGGCAAACCCGTGAGGAAGACGATAGGAAAGGTGAGCTACTACGAGTTCACGCGCGATGGGAAGAAGGTCATCGTTGCCCCGGCCGTCGGTCACCTCTTCTCATTGGCCCCAAAAACCAAGACCTACGGCTACCCCGTCTTCGACGTTGAGTGGGTGCCAGTTTATGTCGCTGAAAAGGGGAAGGGCTACGCGAAAGACTACATCAAGGCCTTGGCAGCGCTCGCAAAGCGGGCTGATGAGTTCGTGGTTGCCTGCGACTACGACACCGAGGGGGAGGTCATAGGTTATACCGCCCTCAAATACGCCTGCGGCGTTGATCCTTCGAAGGCGAAGAGGATGAAGTTCTCCGCTTTGACAAAGAAAGACCTTCTCAAGGCCTGGTATAACATGGAGCCGACGATAAACTTCGGCATGGCCGATGCTGGGATAGCACGCCACGTTTTAGACTGGTACTGGGGGGTTAACCTTTCGAGGGCCCTCACTTCCGCGATAAAGCGCGCAAGCGGGAAGTGGATGGTTCTCTCAACCGGTCGCGTCCAGGGGCCAACGCTGAAGTTCCTCGTCGAGAGGGAGAGGGAGATAGCCAACTTCAAGCCGACTCCGTATTGGGTCATAAAGATGCTCCTTGAGAAGAACGGGGAAACCTACACGGCAACCTACGAGAAAGAGAGAATCTTTGACGAAAACGAGGCCAAGAGAACAGTCGAGGAAGCTAAGAAGGGGCCGGCGTTCGTTGAGAGGGTTGAGGTAAAGCAGCAGAACAGGAACCCCCCGGTTCCCTTCGACCTCGGAACCCTACAGAGGGAGGCTTACTCTGCCTTCGGATACAGCCCGAAGAAGACGTTGGAGATTGCACAGCGCTTGTATGAGCGTGGATTATCGTCGTATCCGAGGACAAGCTCCCAGAAGCTCCCAAAGAACCTGAACTTTCGCCCGATAATCCAGAAACTCGCCAAACTTCCCGAGTACAAGCCCTTCGCTCACGAGCTTTTGGGCAAAGAAAAGCTCAAGCCCGTTGAGGGGAAAAAGGAAGACCCAGCACATCCCGCAATCTACCCGACGGGTGAACTGCCCAAGCCGGGAGAGCTCACAAAGGACGAGGGAAACCTCTACGACCTCATCGTCAGGCGCTTCCTCGCTTTGTTCATGGAGCCCGCGGTGAGGGAGATAATGAAGGTCATCATAAACTCCAACTCCCACCGGTTCATCCTCAGCGGAGCCAGAACCCTCAAGGGGGGTTGGCTTAAAGTTTACGGCAAGTACGTCAAGTTCGACGAGGTCCTTCTGCCGTCCTTCAGGGAAGGCGAGCCGGTGAAGGTCATCCAGATAAAGCGCGAGAAGAAGAAGACGAAGCCTCCGGCCCGCTATTCACCCGCTTCCGTCATCAAGAGGATGGAGGATTTGGGGATAGGAACGAAGGCGACGCGCGCCCAGATCCTTGAGACCCTCTACCAGAGGGGCTACATCGAGGGGAAGAGGAAGATCAAGGTGACCCCCCTCGGGACGCGCGTCGTCGAGGCCCTTGAGAAGAACGTGCCCGAGATAGTGAGCGTCGAACTGACGAGGGCCTTTGAGGAGAAAATGGAGGAGATAATGGCCGGAAAGGCGGGGAAGGAAGAGGTCATCGAGGAAAGCAGAAACCAGCTGATAAAAATCTTAGGGGTCTTCAAGGAGAAGGAGCTTGCCATAGGAAAGATGCTCCTCGAAACAACTGGAACTGGAGTTACGACTTCAAAGGGCTCCGTAGAGGTGGAAAATTCCAAATCTAATTCGTCATCGTCAAAAGCCGGTGAGAGTGGGAGGGCCGGAAGTAGGGAAAGGCTCGTCCTCGGGAAGTGCCCGAAGTGCGGCGGCGACCTGGTGCTCAGATACAACAGGAAGACGGGAAAAAGGTTTGTGGGCTGCTCCAACTGGCCGAAGTGCGACGTAACCTATCCGATTCTCCAGCGCGGCCAGGTCATCCCCACCGGAAAGACCTGCTGCAACGGCGCCCCCGTCGTCAAGATCCGGGAGAAGGGCAGGGAGTACGAGATATGCCTCGACATGAACTGCGAGGAGTGGAAGAGGCGATAGCCTTATCTTCCCTTTGCTCGATTTATGAGTATGGACGAGTGGGAGAGAACTGCGAGGGTTCTGCTCGACAACGCCCGCGAGTTCCTTGAGGGACTGAGGGACAAAGTCAGGCTCGGAGAGGTGACTCTGGAGACGCTCTTTGGGGTCCAGTCGACCTTCATCCTTGGACTCGGTGATGCAAGTCTTTATGCCTTCTCGACCGGAAGAGACGACGTCGTCGAGGACTCTTACGGTCTGTTCTTGGACGGCCTTTCCGTTCTCAGGGTCAGTCATCTCTTGATCAACGAGCCGGGGCTCGGCCTCTGGCTGGCCCCTCTGAAGAATCTGAACCCAGAAAGAGGCTTCTCCATTGACAAGCGCTTTTCTCTCATTGGAGAGCCAAAGCCAACCATGGTCTGGGCCAACAGGGTCGTAAAGCTGCGGAACGCTCTCCACGGGAGGCCGGTGAGGGATCCGCTCTACTCCCTCGGCTACGGCATTGGGAAGGGAGACAGGAGGTTCCCGGTTCTTCTGAAGGCAGTGAGGAGGCTCTATGGGCTCTTTCCCCCGCTTTTTGATGAGGCTGTGAAGTTGCTTCTCCTTGAGGTCGAAGCTGGAATCGACGTGGAGCCCCTGCCCATTATAAACGGAACCATTGATGAGGTCAGAGAGCTGCCAGAGGACATTGAACCCGCTATAATCGGCGGAAAGGAGGTTTTTTATTCGCTCTCCTCCAAGAAAAAGCTTCACTCTGGCTTGGGAAGTATAGAGCTGGGGAAAATTGACGCCCTGTATGTAAAAAGGGGAAAGGGATTTATGAAGCTCACCCGTGAAGGTTTTTAAGAGGAAGTGCTTAAATTGTTATTATGGGATGGAGAGCCGGTGTACTGATTGTCCTCGTCACACTGATCTTGTTTCCCCCTGTCTTCGGATACGGAGCACCGTCGGCTACAGTGGCCCCCGTTGAGTACTATGAGCTCATACTCACATCTTTTCTTCCTCTGAAGGACGGTGCCTTAGTTGGTGGGTACGTGTACGACACAAGATACGATGGCGAAGGAGACGCGTTTGCCCTGATACGCTTATCTGGGAGTGGAAACGTAAAATGGCTGAAAAAGTATGGACTGAGCATGATCCCAAATGTATTGGTCCGAGCTAAGGACGGATTTTTTGTAATTGGGGATGGGACGGTGATAAAAGTCGGTGAAGACGGGGAGGTGTTGTGGGCTAAGAGGTTCAGGGCGTCCTCCTTTCCCCGTTTTGAAGATGCCCTCCTAACCAAAGAGGGAACCCTAATTCTCGTTGGAACTCGATGGGGCGGAGAGAAAACACCTCATGTGGCTTGGATACTGGCAATATCCCAGGATGGGAACGTTAAATGGCACCGGACGTACCGGGCAGGTGCTTTTACTTTTTTTCTTTTGAAAGCCTCGCCCTTTGGGGCGGGGATGCAATAAACCACCCAAGAGCCATTAAGCGAGAAAGCAAACCATTTTAAAGCCTAAGAACCATACCATACTTTGAAATGAAGCGAGCAGTGACCATAAGACTCCAGCCCTCAAAAGAGCAAGAGAAAACCCTCTTCGAGTTAGCCGATACTGGAGCTAAAGCTTGGAACCGAGTAAACTATCTAAGACGACAACAATTCTTCAAAGAACAAATCGTGGACTTTAACAAGACTGAAAAGATAGTTT
>NZ_JALXBJ010000086.1 GCF_026991495.1 Thermococcus sp.
AGGGAGGAGGTTGAGAAAGAACTGGAGAGAATAGCATTCGCAATAGAGGAGCCGAACCCGATGAACCTCGCGATAGCGATCCCCATCTACTTCGCCGCAAAGGCCGCCCGCAGGGACGGCGTCAGGATCCTCCTGAGCGGGCAGGGGGCCGACGAGCTGTTCGGAGGTTACGCGAAGTACGTCGAGAGGCCAGAGCTCATGGAGCGCGATCTCCTGGAGATCGGGGAGAGAAACCTCGCAAGGGACGATAAGGTCATCATGGCAAACGGCATTGAGGGCAGGTTCCCGTTCCTCGCCCTCCCCCTTGTCCAAGCAGCCCTCAGAACACCGCTCGACCTCAAAATACGCAACGGGGAGAGAAAGTACGTACTCAGGAGGGCCGCCTTGAGGATGGGGCTGCCAAAGGGGCTGGCCGAGAGGCCAAAGAAGGCGGCCCAGTACGGAAGCGGTGCGCAGAGGATACTTGAAAAGATTGCCAAGGGGAAGGGAACCACATTGAGGGGCCTTGCAGAGTCCCTCTTTGCCGAGGTTTTCAGTAGGAGCTCGGCGTGATTCCCTCGGCCTCATGGAGAAGCCTAACCGTCTCCTCAAGCTCAGGAACCCTGGAGAGATAGGCCTCGGCCAGCTCCACAGCCCTGGCCGGGTTTCCCCGCTCTATGTAGTACTCCATGTCACCGACGAGCGACAGGACGGCCGCACTCCTGCCTTCGGCGGCATGAACCTTGAGCACAGCCGCGCGCATCACGGCCCTCTTTTCGAGGTTCTCAGAGATGTTTAAGGCCTCGCGGTAGACCTTGAAGGAGTCCCTGGCCTTTCCAACGGCGAATAGGGACATGGCAAGCTCAAGAAGCTTCCTTGATACACCAGCGATATCGTTCATCTTCTGGTGGGTTCCAACGACCTGGTAGAGGATCCTAACGTTGTTGAGACCTATCAGCTTGGCCCGTTTGGAGTTGCCGGCGAGGAGGTAGGCGTACTGAGCCTTCAGGAGGTAGGAGGTGGTACCGTCCAGGTCACCCTCGGAGTAGGAGAGCTTGCTCGCCCTCTCGTAGTTCCTCGCAGCTGTCTCCATCATCTCAGTGAAGTGCGTGCCGTAGCCGAAGAGCTCAAGGACGTAGAATGAGAGCTTGTAGAAGGCATCCCCAGCACCGGCGCTGTCGTCAGACGCAACCTTCTCCTCGGTTATCTTACCGAAGGTCGTCACGATGGCATCGGCTATGCGCTTGACGCTCTCCCCATCGTTCAGAATCTTGTAGTAGCGGAAGGCATCTTCGTAGGCCATTATGGCTTTTTCCAGCTCTCCGCTCTCCTCGTAGCCCTTGGCGAGGTCTTCGTACATCTCGGCGAAGTACTTGGCGTATTTCTTGAGGTTCGCCTCATCCCCCAAGGAAGCGAAGACCGATAACGCCCGGGAGCAGAAGTCGTTGAGCCTTCTGACGTCTATTTCAAAGCCTCCGAGCTCCTGGTCTATGAGCTTTATGTAGAGGGAGGCGCTCTTTAGGAGGGGCTTCCTGGCGGTTTCGGGTTTCTTTAACCTATCAAGGAAGAAGTAACCGAGGTAGAAGTAGAGCCTGGCGGCGTCTTCAAGCTTTCTCTCATCCTCGTACTTCTTCGCGGCGCGGAGAATGAGCTTAAGACCCTCTTTAAGCTCGCCCTCCTCCACTTTTTTAAAACCGAGCTGCTCAAGATCCTCCGGGGACGCTATCTCCGGGAGCATCGCCAATCTTCTCACCCCGATGATTTTAAACCTTGATAAGAGTACTCCCGAACCATATTTAAGTTTATCCAAACTAAGCCTTCAGCACGGTGTAGCCTGAGGCCTTTCTGAGGCGGTTCATAACGGCCATTCCAAGTCCCTTCTCCTCAACGCCCTCGACAACGATGACGTCAACGCCGCGCCTGTCCAGCTCCCTCAAGCCCCTGAAAACGTTCCTGGCCACCTCTTCGATTGACGAGCCAAGGTAGAAGAAGGCATCGGCCCGGTGCCGCTCCATTGCCATTACACCTACCATCAGTCCCTTCTTCTTGAGTTCATCCACGAGTTCATCGATCCTCGCGGTTACCTTTTCCCTGTCACCCTCAACCAGGATCACCCGGGCTCTGGGCGAATAGTGCCTGTACTTCATCCCCGGTGACTTGGCAACGTCCGCAAGCTGCCCCCTAACAGCAGGGTGAACTTCGACGGGCCCAACTACCCTCTCAACCTCCTCCAGGGGCAGGCCCCCCGGTCTCAGGAGAACTGGTCTCTCACCGGTTAGATCTAAGACCGTTGACTCGACGCCGATTGGCGTTGGGCCGCCGTCCACTATGCAATCTATCCTGCCGTAGAAGTCCTCCACAACGTGGCCTGCATCCGTGGGGCTCGGCCTACCACTTATGTTCGCCGATGGGGCCGCCACCGGTCTTTCGGCAAGCTCAATGAGCCGGAGGGCAACGGGATGGGCGGGCATCCTCACGGCAACGGTGTCTAAGCCGCCCCTCGTCACCGCAGGCACCCTATCCTCCGCCGGCAGGACGAGAGTCAGGGGGCCGGGCCAGAACCTCCTCGCCAAGGTGAGTGCGGTCTCCGGAACCAGCCTTGCCAGCTTCCCCAGCCACTCCATGTCCGCTATGTGAACTATCAGCGGGTTGTCCGCTGGTCTTCCCTTGACCTCAAAGATCCTCCTAACGGCCCCCGCGTTCAGGGCATCGGCGCCGAGGCCGTAGACTGTCTCCGTGGGAAAAGCCACGAGCCTGCCCTCCCGCAGGAGTCTCGCGGCTACCATGAGCTTTCTCTCATCAACGCCTTTCCTCACGTTTACTATCACCGTCATCCCGTCTCACCGGGCTTTATCCCAACCATCGGGAGGGGTATGTGATAGGGCAGCCTCATCTCCTTTGCTATGACGAAGAGCATTGGACTGAGCTCGGCGGTTATGAAGTTCACGACCTCCGCAAAGACCTCAGGGGGAACCTTTCTCCCGGCATCCCAGGCATCGAGGATCCTGTCCACGTCCTCCTTCCTCTGAGGAAGGTACATAACGGCCCCCTCAAGCGTGCCCTCAGCTATATCCGGCCGGTAGTTCACCTCGTACTTAAAGAGAACCTCAACTCCCTGGGTCTTTCCGGCGGGGGTCTGGATCTCGCCCAGGCGCATGTCCCTCACCTTGGGAGTCAGATTGACCTCTATCCTTCCCCCCATCGGGGGAAGGCCCCTCTTCTCGAACTCAACCTTCGTCAGGTTTATACCTATCACCGGCATCCTTCCCACCAGGGAGAACTCCACGGCGTCTCTTAAAAAGTTAGGCATGTTTTTAAAAGTCCTGGTCAATTCGAGATGATGCCGCGGGAAAAAGTCGTTAGGGTATGGGACGAGAGGGAAGTGGTCTACTCCCCAAGGAGGTGGCGCTACCTCAGGGAGAAGCGAGAGAAGGCCCTAAAAATAATGGAACGCCTTTCCCAGTTCGAACCACAGCTCTACGGTAGCGTCGCCAGGGGGGACGTGAGAAGGGACAGCGACGTTGACGTTTTCATCCCGATAAGGGTTCCGAGCTACCTCATCGAGCTCGCCCTTGAGGGTCTCGTAAGGAGGAGAAGGATCGTTATGGCAACACCCTGGCACCTCACAAAGGGCGTCGTAGAGATAGACGAGGAAACTACCGTTACTTTCCCCCTCATCGAGCCCACAGACAGGGAGCTTGAGTTCTACCGCTGGGGAGGGGCGATTGATTTAGTAGGGATCAGGAAGGGGGAGCGCGTTCCAGGGGTGAACAAAAAGCTCGTCCTCATAATCCCAACCGAGAGAGGGCACATCGAGAGGGAAGTCGTTGGAAGGGAGAGCGAGGTCGCGAGAACCCTTGGGGTGAGCGTTGACATAGTCAGGGAGCGCGTCCACGTGCTCACGAGGAGGGACAGAATCGGGAGAACGGGGATCTACCTAAACGAGGAAGTCCCGGACTGGATGACCTTTGAGGAGGCCCTCAAGGTCATAGCCGACCGCGACCCGAACGTGAGGAGGAAGGTTAGGGAGAGTGGTGGAGTCTAAAATCTAAGATATGGCGAGCATATTTGCCTATTTAAAAATAGACAGAGAAGATAGAAAAGTTCAGGCTCCGGTTCCTTTGAGTGAATGCTAAAAACGGGATTCAACCCTCACAGCACTTCTCCTTCATGCTCGCCGGCAAAATCTCCTTGAAGCCCGTGTACTTCCAGAGAACCCTCGGGATCTTTACGACGCCTTCCTCTGTCTGAAAGTTCTCAAGTATCGCAACTATCGCCCTCGAAGTCGCTATCGCGGTCGAGTTGAGCGTATGGACGAAGCGCGGCTTCTCATGGGTCTTGTCGCGGAAGCGTATGTTCAGGCGCCTCGCCTGCCACTCCGTACAGTTGCTCGCTGAAACTACCTCCCTGAACTTGCCCTGGCCGGCCATCCAGGCCTCGATGTCGTATTTTTTGGCAGCAACGTATCCTAAATCGCCCGTGCAGATGTTGACGACGCGGTAGGGTATCTCAAGGGCCTGGAAGAGCTCCTCTGCGTTCCGTATGATTTTCTCGTGCCATTCCCAGCTCTCCTCCGGTCTTGAATAGACGAACTGCTCGACCTTGTGGAACTGGTGGACGCGGAAGATTCCCTTCGTGTCTTTTCCAGCTGTTCCAGCTTCCTTCCTGAAGCACGGACTAATTCCGACGTAGAGGAGAGGTAAGTCCTTCCCATTGAGGATCTCGTTGGCGTGCATTCCGGCTAACGGGTGCTCAGCCGTGGGGATCAGGTAGAGGTCCTCGCCCTCAACCTTGTAAATCACGTCCTCGAAGTCATCAAAGCTCGTGACGCCCTCCTCAACGAAGCGGTGCACCATGTAGGGAGGGATTACGGGAGTGAACCCCTTCTCGATGAGCCTGTCGAGGGCAAAGCGGAGTAACGCTAGGTCGAGTATGACCAGCTCGTTCATGAGGTAGTAGAAGCGCGACCCGCTCACCTTTGCGGCCCTCTCAAGGTCTGCCCCGCGGAGAAGCTCAAGCATGTCCACGTGAAGCCTCGGCCTCCAGCTTAAAAGCTCGTACTCCATCTTCCCGAGGCTCTGCTCCTTAAAGCTTTCGAGGAAGCCCTCCCAGACCTTGGCTTTGCCCCAGAAGCGTATCGGGACGTTTTCGGTGTCGTCCTTCCCTATCGGGACGGTCTCGTGGGTTATGTTCGGTAGCCTCCAGAGGTAGTAATCGATCCTCTTCCTGAGTTCTTCGACTTCCCCCTCAAGGGCCTCGATCTGCCTCACTATCTCGTTGCTTTTAGCCAGGAGATCATCTATCGGCTTACCGGCCTTTTTGCGCTTTCCTATCTGGATCGCGAGCTGGTTGCGCTCCTTCCTGAGCTGATTT
The DNA here is from genome assembly GCF_026991495.1 of Thermococcus sp. Lineage (GTDB taxonomy): Archaea > Methanobacteriota_B > Thermococci > Thermococcales > Thermococcaceae > Thermococcus. The sequence goes on from NZ_JALXBJ010000086.1 coordinate 5,353, forward strand.
ATCTTCCTCAGGTTCTGGCGCCACTTCTTATCGAGTTCGAGGATCTCGTCTATCCAGGGGAGCTTATCGGTTTCGCCGCGCTTGATGAGATCCTTCCTGACGACCTCTGGATTTTCGCGGATGAGCTTTATATCGAGCATCTCCTCCACCTCCTAAGAGAGGGGAGAAGGGCCTAAAAAGGTTTTTGTATCAGCCGAAGAAGGTGACCTCAACCTCCTCGCCGGCTTCCAGTATCTCAACGTTCTCGGGAACCTCTATGAAGCCGTCCGCATCAACGAAGCTCGTAACCGCCCCGCTTCCCTTGAGTATTGGTACGGCCCTCTCGCCGTCTATCCTCACGGGCAGAAACTGCCTCCTCCCCTTGACGGAGAAGACCTTGTGAGCGAGCTTTTTTCTGGTTTTCCTGACCTCACTCTCCCTGCCGATTAGCCGTCTGAGGAGCGGTGCGACGAGGAGGGTGAAGTTGGTGAGGCAGCTCGTTGGGTAGCCGGGAAGGCCGAATACAGGTTTTCCGTCTATCTCACCTATTATCGTAGGTTTGCCCGGCTGGATCGCTATGCCGTGGACGTAGAGCCTCCCCAAGCGCTCCACGATCGAACTCGTGAGGTCTCTCACACCTCCGCTCGCCCCCCCGCTTATGAGGACTAAGTCGCACTTCGATACCCCCTCAACTATCAGTCTCGCTAAGTTCTTGGCGTCGTCCCCTGAAACCCCGAGGAAGCAGGCCTCTGCGCCGAGCTCCCTGATCGCATCGGTGACAGCTCTCCCGTTTATGTCGTATATCTGTCCGGGCCCAAGTTCCCTCCCGGGCAGAACGATCTCGTTTCCAGTGCTTATTACAGCTACCTTCGGCCTTCTGAAGACCCTAACCCTCTCAATCCCGATGGCGGAGAGCAGGGCCGTTTCTTTAAACGTGAGCCTGGTGCCCTTTTTAAGCAGCATCTTCCCCCTTGAAATGTCTGTGCCAGCTTTCATAACGCCAAGGGATGGATAGGCTGGCTTATAGAGAACTATCTCGTCTCCCTCGCGTTCTACATTCTCGAACTGTACAACCGCGTCAGTCCCCTCCGGTAGCGGGGCGCCGGTGGATATGTAGACTGCCGACCCCTTCCCAACCGGGGCAGGGTAAACCTCGCCCGCGTGAACCTCACCAACGACGTGGAGCCGAACGGGTCGGGCCTCACTTGCCATGAAGGTGTCCTCGGCGCGGAGGGCGTAGCCGTCCACCGTGGCCCTGTCGAAGGGCGGAACATCGATTGGAGAGACAACGTCCTCGGCCAAAACTCTGCCGAGGGCCTCATCCAGGGCGACTTCCTCAACGGAGGGGGTTAGGTTAAAGGATTCTACAACCTTAAGGGCTTCTTCAAGAGGGACAACGTTCAGGAAAGCCATAAGCACCACCAAGAAGGGTTGGGTGGGGGGTATAAATGGCTTTTGGCGGACCGGCGGGGCTTCGAACCCCGGACCTGCGGCTTAGGAGGCCGCCGCCCTATCCTGGCTAGGCTACCGGTCCACGGCCCGCTACAACCTTCAGCGGAGGGTATTTAAAGTTTGCGGTAAAGTAGTGTGGGGGGTTGGGATGGACGAACTGGACAGGAGGATACTCGAACTCCTTCAGGAGAACGCGAGAATGTCCTACAGGGAGATAGCGAAGGCAGTCGGGGTTGCGGTTGGCACGGTTTACAACAGGATAAAGAGGATGGAAGAGGAGGGGATCATAAAGGGTTTTTACGTGGGCATAGACTACGAGAGAGTCGGCTTTGGACTCACGGCCGTGGTCGGGATAAAAGCCCGGGGGAAGGACATAGTCCGGATCGAGGGGGAGATAGCCGAGAACCCGAGGGTCATGCAGGTCTACGACGTCACCGGAGAGTACGACATAATCGTCGTCGCAAAGTTCAGGGACAGGGCCGACATGAACCGCTTTGTGAAGTGGCTTCTCTCGCTGGAGGGCGTGGAAAAAACCAACACGAGCGTTGTAATGGACATAGTTAAGGAGAAGCCCTCCATCAAACTCGGGATCAGCGAAGGATTATGAAACTGCCCGAGGACTCCACGAAGCGCTGGGCGAAGTCCTCGACGCTCTCAGCGGGAAGCTCAACCCTGACCCCGTTGACGGTTCCCCTGAAAACGTACTTCCTCACGGATATCTCGGATATCGGGTCGAAGTTTGGATTGGAGGATATGGTCTCCTCAAGAACCCTGTCGAACTCCTCCTTGAAAACCCCGGCTATCTCACCTTCCATGTTTAGCTCCCTGCCGCACTCTTCCGCGGGGCAGTGGAAGGTAAAGGGCACGCCGGGCTCGGCATCGACCGGGATCGTCAGCCCCTCAACGTTGTAGACCATGAACCTCATGGCTGTCTCTCCGCTATCTCTCCAGGGTCACTATGCTTTCAACAGGGATTGAGTACTCATCCCTGAGCTTTTCAACTATGTCGCCAACGCTGACGAGGAAGAGCATTCCGACGGGCTTCGCACCGGCCATACTGCAGAGCTCGGCGAGGGCCCTCTGGGTTTCCCCGCTCCTTATGACGTCGTCAACGATCAAGACCCTCTCCCCCTTTCCAACGGCCCACGTCGGGAGGTAGAGGGTGCTCAAGCTCCCGGAGGCACTTGAGACGTAGTTCACCTCGTAGAACTTCTCAATTCCGACCTCCTTCTTCTTCTTAGCGTAGACAACATCAACCCCCATCTCCCTCCCGATGTAGACGGCGAGGGGTATCCCGTCTGTTGCAGCCGTGAGGATCTTGTCTATCTCAAGGTCAGAGAAGCGGCTTGCTATATCCTCCGCGAGGAGGGACATGAGGGAGGTATCGCTGAGCACCGACATGCTGTCGAAGAAACCCCTGCTGTCAAAGTGAAGCCTCCTGTACACCTCGGAAGGCAGATCAACGTACTGGGCCAGCAGTTCTAACAGCTCCCTCGTCCTCTCGCTGCTCGGCAGCACCTTGCCCCTAACGTATCTGTTGAGAACAGTTATGGGGAGCCCGGTTATCTTCGAGAGCTCCTCGTAGGTGTAGTTTTCCTTGAGGAGCCTCAATACGTTGATGAGCCTCAGCTTCTCCTTCACTGACTTCAACTGGCTCATAAAACCACCTCCAGTGCCCATGAATTAACAAGAAAATGTATAAATACGTTTCGGTCACCGCTCCCTATCCGACCCGAGGCTCAGCCGGTACCCCTCAATCACATCGCCGTACTCACGGAGGAGGAAGTCCGCGTCAACCTGCTCCCCCTCCTGGTGGTTGATCCCGGGGCAGAGGCCGTCTTCTCTGATGTAGACCTCCATAACGGTTCCCCTCCTGACGAAGACGAAGGGATAGAGCCTGCACGCGAGTGGCCGGTGAGAGTAGATGCGGCATCTCTTCGTCTCGGGATCGAGGAAGACGCACGCCCCATCGTAGGGTCTCTTCTTGAGGGCATAGCCAAGGAACTTGTCCCCCCGGTAGAACATCTTCTCGTAGTCCACGAACTCCCAGGCGCTGTAGCCGAGATCCTCTATCCTGACCACATCCTCGTCCCGGAGGGGAACTTCGAGCTCCATGCAGCACTTTCCACAGTCCTCGATGCACTTGAAGGTAACCCTCCTGTGAACCCTAACTTCAAGTGTAACCAGGTCAATTGTAGCAATGGGCTCCCCCTCAACTTCCAAACCGAGCCCCCCATCACTTTATCCCGTAGGTGCTCGCTATCAGGGTCTCTGTGAGCTCTATATCCCCCTCACCAAGCTTCCTGAGGAGCCCGTCGTGAAAGCTGTCGAGACCCTTTATGTCCTCGACCTCTATCCTGAGGAGAACGTCGTACTCCCCGTACACACGGTATATCTCCTTAACGGCTGGATGGGCCTTTAAGGCCTCGTAGACCTCGTTCTCCTTTCCAGGGCGGGCCACGATCAGGATTATGGCCTCCATCATAATCCCAACCCCCCAAAGTTGAAGTTCTTGGCCATCTTGGCGAGCTTCCTCTTATCCAGGCTCTTGAACATCTTCCTCATCTGTTGATACTGCGAGAGCAGTTCCCTTACCTCCTTTACCGAGGTTCCAGAGCCCCTTGCAATCCGCCTCACGCGGGAGTAGTTTATGATGTCGGGATTCTCAAGCTCCTCCTCAGTCATGGAGTCCATTATCACCCTGTATTTCCTCAGCTTTTCCTCCCCAACCTTGAGGGCCTCATCCGGCAGACTGTAGCCGAGGCCCGGGATCATCTGCAGGATCTGCTTGAGGGGCCCCATGTTCTGCATTGCCTCAAGCTGGGCGTACATATCCTTGAGGCTGAACTTCCCCCTCAGGAACTTCTCAACGTCCTCCTCCTTGAGCTGCTTCTTCTTCTGGAGCTCTTCGAACTTTTCAAGTAATCCCTCTATGTCGCCGAGACCGAGGAGCCTCGAGACGAAGCGCTTCGGGTCGAAGGGCTCCAAGTCCTCGATCCTCTCGCCAACGCCGATGAACTTTATCGGCGCGCCGGTTGCCGCAACGGCCGAGAGCGCACCACCACCCTTTGCACTCCCGTCAAGCTTCGTGACGATTATGGAACCGATTGGAGTGGCCTCCTTGAAGGCGAGGGCCTGGTGGTATGCCTGCTGTCCGATCGTGCCATCTATCACGAGGATGACCTCGTGGGGCCTTATGGCAGCGCTTATCTGCCTCATTTCCTCGATAAGTCCCCTCTCCTCCTTGTGCCTCCCGGCGGTGTCAACTATTACAACATCGACGCCCCTACCCTTAAAGTACTCGACGCCCTCCCTCGCGAGCTTTATCGCATCCTTCTCGGCGGGGTCGCCGAAGACCTCCACCCCTATCGGTTCCACGAGCTGTTTGAGCTGATGGTAGGCCCCGGGCCTCCAGGTGTCGGTGCAGACGATGCCAACCCTATAGCCCCTCTTCTGCAGGTGCCTCGCGAGCTTCGCTATCGTCGTGGTCTTCCCGGAGCCCTGTATGCCGACGGTGAGTAGAACAGTAGGCTTCTCCCTTATCTCCAAAGGAACCGCTTCCCTGCCCAGGAGGTTGGTTAGCTCCTCGTAGACGATCCTGACGACGTGCTCCTTGGGGCTCATACCTGAAGGGGGCTTCTCCTTAAGGGCCCTTTCCTGTATCCTCCGGGTAATCTGAAGGACGAGCCTTACGTTGACGTCCGACTGGATCAGGGCCCTCTGGATATCCCTCACGACGTCCTTAATCAGGGCCTCATCAACGGTACCTGAGCGCGCCAGCTTTCGGAGTGCACTGTTAAGGGCCTTCCCCAGCTTTTCCAAGGCCATCAATCTCACCAGAGACCGATGCAGGCCAAAGTTTATAACCCTTCTCTTAACCCCGGTTAAATAGAGCCGCGGAACCCGTTGAACTGCCAGTTTAATCGACTATTGCCGACATAATTGTTAACGATTGTCTTTAGAAAGGTTTTTATACTTTGAAGTTGTAGATACTACCGGTGATGCCCATGACAACCGTGATAAGGAGGAACCCAATTAGGTTCCTGAAGGAGCTGAAAATGTTTTACAACGATATCTGGGAGATTCCGGGTAGCAAGTACCTCTCAAAGCCAGATTTCCTTGTGGTAGACCAAATGGGAAAGAAAAAAATGAAGGTGAGCTTCGTCGCCCTCGACGACGGCGAGACCGTCAGCGTTGTTTACGAAGAGCTAAACTGATTTCGTTGTTTGACGTGATTAAACAAGGGGCTCAATTCGCAAGGATTAAATATTTTGGAGGTTTTATTTGATTGGGTGAAAGGGTGTGAACCAAAAACACACCGAAAATAGGGAAACCTTCCTATCAGTTCTAAAGATCGCGAGGGAAATACCCGATGATTACATTCGAACTATCACGCTCTCGAGGATCGCCCTCAGGTTAATGGAACTCGGAATACCCGAGGCAAAACTCGCGTTTAAGCTCGCGGTCTCATCCGTTGAGGAGATAGACAATCCGGTTCTAATGATAAAGGCACTCCTTGACGTTTCTAAGTACCTCCACAGGGCCGGAAGCGGAGACCTCGCCAAGGCCACCCTACAGCAGGCCTATGAGAGCGTCCTCCTCCTGAGGGGGCCCATCAGAGACGACCTTCTGAAGGAGATTGCACTGGCCGCGATGGCCCAGGGTCTGGATGAGGAGGCAGCCTTTTATGCCCTGGACATGTCTTCGGGGGAGAAGGACGCGATACTGCTCGGGATAGTGAAGAACCTCGTTAAAAAAGGCAAGCTGAGAAAGGCGACGCTCATAGCGGAGAGGATAGAAGACGACGAAACGAGGTCGGAGGCGTACTACACGATATCCCAATGGTACCTCTCCAGGGAGCAGTTTGCAACGGTTCTGGCTCTCATGTCCAAGATGGATGGACGCTTTCTCGTGAAAGCCTCAGAGGAGCTCGGGAGGCGACTTTCGGAAAGCGACCTGTCAGCGGATACATACGGCAAGTTCGCGGAAGCCGTGAAGGGACTCGAGGAGGAGAAGGGAATAAGACTTATGGAGCGTTTCCTATTGGGATTCCTCTCAAAGGGAAAAGTTGACACGGTAGCGGAAGTAGTGAACTCCCTCAAGCACGGTAGAAAGGGAGAGGTAGCGGCCTATCTCGCGAGGAAGACCGTGGACAAGCCCTCACTGCTCGGGGGACTCATCGGAAAACTGAGCCTTGAACCGGATGAGTTCGATGCCGTTGCCAAGGCGGTGATGGACGAGCTCCTTGAGGGGGGGATAGGAGGGGAGTACCTTCCGGTTGTCTTGGAAATTGGGAGGAGAACTGAGAGCGAAGCGGTTCTCGTAAAGGTGACAACGTACCTGGCCAGATTGGGTGAGATAAAGGCTGCGGAGAGGTTTGCGGCGCCGATAGAGGAGCCTTACTTCAGATCCCTTGCCTTCGGTGCGATAGCCCTCGCAAAGCTCAGGGGCGGCGATATCGACGGGGCCATAGAGGCTGCCGCTGAAGTGAAGGACAGAAAATGGGGCTCGTGGCTCATGGGGGAGATACTGGTTAAGGTTCTCGACAGAGCCGTGGGGGAAAGTGCCGACAGGGAGCTCGGCAAGAAAGCCGCCGACCACAGGAAGCTGATAGAGGGGAAAGCTTCAAAGGGTTTATAAGACCCTTGCAACAGTAAGGCTGGTGATACCATGCCCAGGATAGCCATAATCGGAGGCTCCGGTGTCTACGACCCCAAGCTCCTCCAGAACTTGAGGGAGGAGTTCGTGAGCACGCCCTACGGGAAGGTCAGGGTCAAGATAGGCGAATACGAGGGGGAGGAAATAGCCTTCCTCGCGAGACACGGAGAAAAGCATGCAGTCCCGCCCCACAAGGTGAACTACCGGGCGAACATCTGGGCGCTGTATGAGCTCGGAGTCGAGAGAATCCTCTCCACCTCTGCGGTTGGCTCCCTAAACACCGAGATGAGGCCGGGTGAATTTGTGATCCTCGACCAGCTCATGGACTTCACCAAGACGAGACACTACACCTTCTACGACGGTGAGGAAAGCCCCCACGACAGGAAGTTCGTTGCCCACGTGGACTTCACCGATCCCTACTGCCCCGAGCTGAGAAAGGCCCTAATCAGTTCGGCGAGGGAGTTAGGCTTCAGGTACCACCCTGCAGGAACCTACGCCTGCATGGAAGGGCCGCGCTTCGAGACGAGGGCTGAGATACGGGCTCTAAAGGTACTCGGTGCCGACGTCGTCGGGATGACCCAGTGTCCAGAGGCTGCCCTCGCGAGGGAGCTTGAGATGTGCTACGCCAGCGTTGCGATAGTCACAAACTTCGCGGCTGGAATAAGCAGGGAGAAGCTCACCCACAAGGAAGTCGTCGAGCTCATGGCACGGAAGGGTGAGGATATTAAGCTCCTCCTAATGAAGGCCATCAAGTACATACCGGTGGAAAGGCGCTGTCCCTGCAAGGACGCCCTTAAGGGGGCAACGGGCGAATGAGCTTTTCCTTTAATTCGCTTACGTTCTGAACCGGAGGTTAAAGAAAGCGTTTAGTATCCTCCGGGATAGTCCACGGTGATACGGAAGATGAAGTACGCCGTCGTGAAGGAACAAACCGACCTTAAAATTGAAAATCTCCGAGAATGACATGCAAACCTTGATCAAACTCAACGGAACTACCGTCCCGTGCGTTGAAGCGAAGCTCCAACGTCGCGCAGGCGAAGTTTGTTAGAATGGCGCCCCGGCGGGGATTTGAACCCCGGACCTCAAGGTCCGCAGCCTTGCGCCCTATCCAGACTAGGCCACCGGGGCACTGCCAGCTAACCATTCAGGGGAACGCTTTATAAATTTAACCACCCAAAAGCCCTCCTGAGAGCACCGAAAAACTTATAAGCGGCCCTTGGGTGAATACCTACAGGTCGGGCACGCGGTGGTAGTCTAGCCTGGCCAGGACAGCGGCCTGCCACGCCGCTGGCCCGGGTTCAAATCCCGGCCACCGCACCAAACTCCTTCTACACAACCTTTCTCCAAAACCTAAAAGGGGATAAAAAGTAGCAGTCCCTTCCGACCCCCTAATGTGCGGACATCACAGGCATTGGCGAAACGCTTAAATACCAAAGGATTTTAGTATAACATGGTAAGAAAAATAGGGGGTGAGAGAATGACTTACGTGGCGGTTCTAGCCAACGTAAACGGGAACCTCCCGGCTCTAACGGCGGCCCTTGAGAGAATTGAAAAGCTAAAGGAAGAGGGTCATACTATAGAGAAGTACTACATCCTCGGTAACTTGGTAGGCCTCTTTCCATACCCAACTGAAGTCATCAAAGTTCTTGAGAGCCTCATGGAAGAGAAGAAGGTAAGCCTGATAAGGGGGGAGTTCGATCAGGCGATAGCCGAGAGCGACCCCCACGGAGAGGGTTTGGATTATATCAAAAAGCTCAACTATCCTGATTTCATCAAGAAAGCCCTCCAGTACAGTTGGGAGAGGTTAGGACACGAGGGGAGGGAGTTTGTAAGGGACGTCCCAGTGTATCTTGTGGACAGAATCGGCAAGAACGACATATTTGGAGTGTACGGCAGTCCCTTTGACCCGTTTGGAGGTGTTGTCCTACCGGATCAGCCTACGAGTTATTACAACAGCATCATGAGGGCAGTGAAGGATTATGAGATGCTCTTCGTCGCCTCCCCGAGATACCCGGTAAACGCCATGACAAGGTACGGCAGGGTAGTGTGCCCCGGGAGCATAGGCTACCCACCGGACAAAGGACACAGGCCAACCTTCGCTTTGGTTGATACTGACACCCTCCACGTGAGGTTCTTTGAAGTGGACTACGACAAGGGGGTAGTGGAGGACAGGATAAGGAGAGAGGGCCTTCCAGAGGAACTGATCAGGATACTTTACAGGGGCAGGGTGTAACCCACCTTTTCTTTAAAATAAAGAAATGGCTTTAACCCTTCTGGAAGCCCAAGTAGAAGCCAGCCACGAAAGCCGTGGTTCCGGGGAGTATTCCTATGGCCTTCTGGGCGAGGCCAACGACCTGGGAAGCGGCCGAGCCAGTAAGGTTGAAGAGCTTTTCAGTGTTTATAGTGAGGACGCCCTTCTGCTGGAGCCAGAATAGGCTCAGGATGTAGGCACCGAGTATCGTCAGGACTATCTTCATGAACTTCTTCAGCGCGTACCCTGTTACAAAGCCCGCTATACCACCGAAACCAAGGTCTCCGACCATACCGTTTAGATCAAAGTTCATTCCCTTCCCCCGCATTCATATAGCTGGAAGGCATTAAAAGGGTTTCCCAAAACCTTAAATTACACTGATATAAAATATTTCACAGAACACAAAGGAATGGGGTGGAAGCATGTCGGATCCAATAGAACGGCTGAGGAGAAAGATAACAAAGGAAGTTCTCTGGCTTTACATACTCAGGCTCCTCAGGGAGAGACCCATGTACGCCTACGAGCTGAAGCAGAAGATAAAAGAAACCTTCGGCTTTGAGCCTGCCACGGTGAGCTCATACGTGGTTCTCTACAAGCTGGAAAAAGATGGGTACGTAACGGCGGAATGGCAGGAGCAGGAAATGGGAAAGCCGTCAAGAAAGTACTACAAACTCACGGGCGATGGAGAACGGCTCTTGGAGGAGGGAATAAAGTTCATGGAAGACATTTTAGAGAAATTAAAGGAGTAAACCTCAGCGCCCTGCTCCGCCGCGCGGCTCCCGCGCCTTGGGGCGGAGCCCCTTGTACCCGCATTTTCTGCACTTCTTGGCTCCCCACGGGTTTGTAGCGCCGCAGCGCATGCAGACGAGCTTCCTAAAGATCCTTGCCTCAGCTTCCGGAAACCTTGCCATCCTCTCTCACCCCATGATCTTGAACGTATCAACAACACTGCGGAGTCTTTTAAAGCTTTGGTGCGGGGGACGGGATTCGAACCCGCGCAGCCCTACGGCAGCGGATCTTAAGTCCGCCCCCTTTGGCCAGGCTCGGGCACCCCCGCGCGAGCTAAAATACAGGGGAGGGATTAAAAACCTTCCCCTCAGGTTCTTATGATCCTCATCTCAAAGTCCTCAACGGGTATCTTGAAGTCCTCCCTGCTCTCTATCTCCTTTCTGTTGTAGAGTATCTCCCTCGCGAGGATCCAGTAGATGAGAGCTAAAGCTTTCCTTCCCTTGTTGTTCGTTGGTATCGCGAGATCAACGTAGCTGAGGAAGTTCTCGGTGTCAACGAGCGCAACTATTGGGATGCCTATCTCAACCGCTTCCTTCATTGCCTGATGATCGGCCCTCGGGTCTGTAACGATGAGCACGTCAGGCTCGATGAAGTTCTTGACCTGAGGGTTGGTCATTGTTCCCGGGAGAAACCTCCCCGGGATCGCGCGGGCGCCCGTGACCTCACCGAACTTCTTGACAGGCTTCTGGCCGTAGAGCCTGACGCTGACCGCCAGGACGCTCTCCGGGTCGAACCTTGCGAGGAACCTGCCCGCTACGCGAAGCCTCTCATCGGTCTTCCTGACGTCGAGGACGTAAAGACCGTCCTGTCTAACCCGGTATATAAACTTCTTCATGTCTTGGGTCTTCTGCTGGGTCCCTATGTGGACGCCAGCGGCAAGGTACTGATCGAGTGGAACCAGATATTCCTCCATTCTTCCAACCTCCCTTCAGCTTTCAAATGTTATAATCCTGCCCCTCTCCCCAAGATCCTCAGCAATGCGGTTGAGCTCGTTCAGTTTGGAGACGGAGTCCCTGCCCAGTATAATGGCGGGGCACCTGAGCCCAACCGCTATGTGGGGAAGGGCCTCATCAGAGGATTCGTACCTGGCCTCGGCCAGGATCGGGACGATCCTCTCGGACTTGACATCGTTCACAAGGTTGAAGAGGTCGGTGAGCGTTCCGAGGTTTATGGGTTTTATGGAGAGGGCGTTGTAGTAGCGCCTGTCGAGTATTCCCTTCTCCCTGAAGAGGTTTTCCCCATCAATGAAAACGCCGTGGGTTCCTGCTATGAGCTCAAGGAACAGTTCCTCTCCCCCAACTGGCTTCACGTAAGTTATGTTGTTGTCTTCCACTAGACCGAGAAGCTTCTCCATGTCCATGGGGTTCTTCTGGGCAATACCAAGGCTGACTTCAAGGCCCAGCTCCTCCCCTGCCCTCTCCGTCGCCCTTGAGAGCTCCTCAATGTTCACCGATCCTGCAGATTCCATCACCTTGACGGCACCATCAACGACATCGGTTATCTCTATTATATCCCTCACCAGGATGTAGTAGTCGAAGTCGCTATCACCGGCCAGGAGGAGCATCGGGACCGGGAGCTCGGTAGTGAAAGTACCCCCGATGTAGCTGTAGAGGGGCATCTTCTTCACGCTGGCGGCTGCCTTCGCAACGGCTATTGAAACGGCGAGGGCAGTGTTCGCCCCTATGTGGCTGAGGTTCTCGGTGCCGTCTATCTCCCAGAGGTAGCTGTCTATGAGCTCCTGATCGCTAGCATCAAAACCTATCAGCTCAGGCCCTATTATCTCGTCCACCTCGCTGACGGCCCGGTGGGCCTCGGCCACGTACAGGGAGGGATTCTCATCCACCGGTGCCGCGAACCTTCCAAAGCCCGAGCTCGTCAGCACGTCCACCTCAATGGAATACCTGCCACCCCTGAGCACGGCGACCCTGCCGACTACGTTCTCTATCACGGTCATCTCCATCAGCCCGGTCTTATCACTGTTATGGGGATAGCGCCCTTTTCGAACTCTATCATAGCCGCCTGGAGGGGGGTTGAACCCTCGGGAACGTCAACTAACACTGGAGCCCCCATCGCTATCTGGAGCGCCCTTGCACCGATGATGCGGGCTTTTTCAAAGCGGGTATACTTAAACACGGCCTACCACCCCGTTCTTAACTCCAACCCGACCAGTGCAAATTTTGGTGGGGCCGCCGGGATTTGAACCCGGGTCTCCGGCACCCCAAGCCGGGAGGATAGACCAAGCTACCCCACGGCCCCCTCAAGAAAGGTGGTTTTAGTACACCTTGTACACCATTACCTGGTCTATGAGCTCAACGTGGCTGAGGAGGGTTCTCCTGCAGCAGTACCTCTCAACGCCTAGGTCATCGAGCACCTTCTCCGGGTCTTCACCCTTCTCGACCCTCTCCTTAAAGACGTAGTATTTGTCTGCCAGGACCTTTCCGCAGGTGAAGCACCTGACGGGAACTATCATCTTCCACACCTCAAAGTTTAAGGGGGTCAGCGGTACGACTTCTGCCTCTTGGCCCTCGGCCCCTTTGTGGAGCGGTTGGGTTTGTGTGGCTCGGTCCTCCTGCTGTCCCCGACGAGCATGGTCCTGTCGTACTTCATAAACTTTTCCTTCAGTTTCACGTCGTTAGTCCACTCTATCAGCGCCCTGGCTATGGCAACCCTCGCCGCTTCGGCCTGCCCCATGAAGCCGCCCCCACTGACCTTAACGTCCACATCGACCTTTCCGACCACTCCCTCACCGGCGAGGATGAGGGGTTCCATTATGGTAAAGCGCGCTATTTCCGGCTCGATTAGCTCAACGGGCCTGTGATTTATCCTGACGCGGCCCTTCCCCTCCCGTATGGTGGCCCTTGCTATCGCCGTCTTCCTCTTGCCCGAAGTCTGTATGACCCTCATAACAACCACCTCAAACCTTTCCACCAAGGAACTTGGCTACCTCCCCAACGGTAACGTACTTTGGAGTGGCGAGCCTTGACATGTGCGCCTCGCTTATGCTCTCAAGGTTCTTCCCCTCAAACTCCTTGGGGACGCCCGCGTACACCCTCAGCCTCCCAAAGGCCTTCCGGCCCTTGTCCGTCTTCCACGGGAGCATTCCCCTGATGGTTCTCCTCACGATCTCATCGCTCCTCTTCGGGTAGAATGGCCCCCTCCTTGGGTTGGTTCTGGTCCTGAGTGTGGTTCTCCTTTTGTACTTGGCAAAAACGTCCTCTCTGTTGCCGGTTATGACGGCCTTGTCGGCGTTGACTATCACGACCTCCTCTCCCTCGAGGAGCATTTTGGCGACCTTTGAAGCCAGCCTTCCGAGTATGAGTCCCTCAGCGTTGATAACCCTCATGGCCCATCACTCCATTATGATAACTCCGCTACCGCGGGGGTTTCTCTCAATGAACTCCTCAATCGTAAGGGCCTCTCCACCGGCCTCGACTATCTTCCTCTTTGCAGTCTCGCTGAACTTCCAGGCTGCGACGGTGACCTTGTGCTCGAGCTTTCCAGCACCGAGAACGCTTCCAGGGACGATGACGGTATCGCCCTCCTTGGTGTGGCGGTTGATCCTGCTGAGGTTCACCTCCGCCCTCTGTCTTCTGGGTCTCTCAAGGCGCCAAGCGATGTCCTTCCATATCTTAACCCCTTCCTCGTTGGACTTCTTTCTGAGGTAGCGAATGAGCCTTCTCAGGTTGATATCGGTTGGGCCCGTTCTCTTAACCATGCACATACCTCCTTAATCTCTCACATGGGAAACCGACAGGTCCGACGGGGTGAGCGTGAACTAATGCGGGGGCGGGGATTTGAACCCCGGAACCCCTACGGGAGTGGATCTTGAGTCCACCGCCTTTGACCAGGCTCGGCAACCCCCGCGTCAGTCGGCTAATTTATGGAGTTCGTTTATAAATCTATCGCTCTTCCTCATCAGTATCTTAAGTGCTGTGGCCACCATTTCCTCAACGGGGAGTTCTCCATTGCTTTCCACAGTAAAGACGAACGCATTGGGAATTATCTCCTCCCTGATTTCTCTGCCCCAGTGGGACTCGAACTTCCGGGGGAGGTAAAACGCCTTGATCGTGGTAATGATGAGCTCCCCCTCCGTCTCCTCCGTTGGGAGCCCCCTCCTCTCCGCGAGCTCCTTAAGCTCCTCCCACTCCGGGAGAGACTTGTCGACGTGTATCTTGGTCAGGTATTTGTAGTAGGCGTAACCAGGCTGCCACTTGGCGTGGTCCTTTCCGCGGCCGAGCTTGGCGTAGGCGTTAAGCATGACCCTCTGCCCCTCCGCGAGCTTCACTATCGGGATGTTCGGGTTGGCCGGCTTCACGCCCTCATCGTCACTCTTCAGGTCACCTGAGTACACCATCCCCGGCCCCTCTGCCTCGAGGGAGAGGGTAACGGTGTAGTCTTCGAGATCGAGGGAATCGAGTGAGAACCTCTCGGAGGGGGTGATTAGGGGTATCATCGCGAGCCTGTGGGCGATTATCTCATCGAAGAGCGCCGAGTCGTTCTCAAAGAACTCGACCTCGTCGACTGCAAAGGTTGGAACCTCGGCGAGGATGCTCCTCCTCAGCGCGTTGGCAAAGGCTGTATCCACTCCCCTGAGAATGAACTTAACTGCGTCCTCCTTCCTCTCAAGAATCTCAAACTCCACCATGGCTATCACCAAAAAAGAAGTTTAACGGGTCAGACGCGCCTTCCGCGCCTTCCACCCTTAGGCCTGGTGCCGTCGTGCGGAATCGGTGTGGCGTCCTCAACCCGTCCAATTCTGAGGCCAGCCCTCGCGAGGGCACGTATGGCTGCCTGTGCACCGGGGCCGGGGCTCTTGCTCTTGCTTCCCCCTGGGGCGCGGACCTTGATGTGAACCCCAATGAAGCCCTTCTCCATTGCTTCTTCGGCCGCTCTTCTCGCCGCTATCATCGCCGCGTAGGGGGACGGCTCGTCCCTGTCGGCCTTGACGACCATGCCACCGCTCCACCTGCTGACGGTTTCGGCCCCCGTGATGTCGGTTATGTGTATTATCGTGTTGTTGTAGCTTGAGTAGATGTGGGCAACACCCCACTTCTCCTTCTTCCTCAGGTTTACCTGCTCACCATCGCTCATGCGGCCTCACCCTGCTTCGCCTGTTCAATAACAATCCTCTCAGGGTGCCCCTCCTTGGCGAAGGGGGAGTTCTTAGAGTAGGTGATAGCGTCTTCCTCCTCGCGGAGGACGAGGTAGCCCGGCGAGCGGATGACCTGGCCGTTAACCTCTATGTGGCCGTGAACTATGAGCTGCCGGGCCTGTTTGATCGTCCTTGCGAGGCCCTTTCTGTAGACCATGGCCTGGAGCCTCCTGCTGAGGATGTCCTCGAGGGTGAGAGAGAGGACGTCATCGAGAACCGCATCCGCAGGGAGGAGGCCGAGCCTGTAGAGCCTCTGGAGGAGCTGCCCCCTCTCGATCTCCGCCTGCTTTCCACGGGCTGCGAGGAGCCTCCTAGCCCTTCTCCTGAACTCCTTAAGCTGAGTCTCGTGCCTCCAGAGCTCCTTCTTGTTCTTGAGCGCGTACTTCCTCATAAGGACTCTCTCGCGGTCGAGCCTCTCCTTGATCCAGGGATGAGAGGGAGTCTCATACCTCTTCCTCTGCCTCTTAGGGTCTCCCATTTACACCACCTCACTTCTTCTTCCTGCTTACACCGATCGTAGTTCCATGTCTGAAGTTGGACCTCGTCCTCTGGCCGCGGAGCGGCAGGCCGCGCTCGTGCCTTATACCGCGGTAGGCCCTTATGCGCCTGAGCCTGTTGACGTCCTCGCGCCAGGCCATGACGAGCTTGGCGGTAACGAGGTGCAGATCCTTACCAGTCTCGTAGTCCTTCGGCCTGTTAACGGCCCATGAGGGAATGCCGTGCCTGACGGGATCGGCTATTATCTCCTCAAGCTTCTTAACCTGCTCGTCGGTGAGGTAGCCGGTCTTCATGTACGGGTCTATGCCGGCCACTCTGAGCACCATCGTGGCAAAGTTTACTCCAATGCCCTTGATTCCCGTAAGGGCCCATCTAAGCTGCCTGTTTCCGTTCAGATCAACACCCGCAACGCGGACTATATGCCTGAAGTTGTCGGTCATCACGAACGCACCTCCGGTATGCTTATCAGGTGGATTTTGGCGCCGGGACGGGGATTTGAACCCCGGTGTCCAAGCGGACACGGGCTCTCAAGGCCCGCGCCATCCCAGGCTAGGCGATCCCGGCATACACCCTATATCCCGACCCCTTAGCAAGCTCTCGCACTTCGGTGAAACTCTCCTCCATCAGGGAGCGGATGCGCCGGGCCCCCTGCTTGGTTTTAACGACGAGCTGGAGCAGTCCACCATCGTTGAGATGCCGGGGAGCGTTTATAACTATTTCCCTCAACAGTCCCATTCCAGCGTGGACGGGGGGATTGGTTATTATGGAATCGAACTTCTCCCCTACCACAGGATCGTAGAGGCCCCCCCACCTGACTTCAGCGTTCCTAACGCCGTTGATTTTTAAGTTTTTCCTCGCCGTACTGACGGCTCGCCTGTTCACATCGGTCATTACAACATAATCAACGAAGCGGGAGGCAACTATGCCTATTGCTCCGTAACCGCAGCCTAAATCGAGGACGCGCCAGTTCCTCTCGAGAAGCATGCTCTCTATGAGGAGCTCAGTCCCGCGGTCGAGCTTCCCGAAGGAGAATACCCCGCTGGCGGTGATGAACTTAAAGCAGTGCCCCCTGAGGCAGACCTCTATCGTCTTGGTCTTCAACGGTGTGCTTGGCTCTTCGGAGTAGTAGTGGCTCATGGTCGGGGGTAAGGGTAGGAGGTTTATAAAGGTGGGGGAGCAGGACGATTTATGGGGCTAAAGCCGCTTAAAGCCGATAAGCACCGTGGCTATAATCACAAACAGCCATATCCATCCCACCGCCCCCAAGTACGCGGAAGAGCCTCGATTGTGGGCCTCCCAAGCTATAAAACCTAAAAGGATCATGAAGATCGCAATCTCCAGCTGAACTATCCATGAGATTCTGCTCCCGCCTGCAAAGAAGTCCCTAAACGCAAAAAGTAAGAGGAGGTAAACTGCCCCTCCTAACATCCCCGCGTAGGCTCCGTACTCTATCCATATCATAGGTCCCCGTTCTGGTTAGCCGTAACTTGTGTAAAGTTCGTAAATGTCATTACGGCTAACCTTTCCTCCTCCCATCTTCATTGGAGGGCTTTCGGGGGGAACGGAGACTCCCCACATCTTCAGGCCTCTCAAACGAATATTCCAACTCCCAACCACATCACGGTCGGCCTCAAAACCACAGTTTGAACACTTCAAAATCCTGTGCCCATTCGGGCTTAGTTTCCCCCCACATACTGGACACAGGGATGAAGTGTAAGCAGGGTTAACAAAAACAACCCTAACACTCTTCAACTTCGCTTTGTATTCGATAATTGACTGAAGTTTCCTAAAACTCCACCTGTGGAGACGACCGTTCATTTCAGCCGAATACCTAATTGAATCCCTAATCTCCGTCAAATCCTCCAGAGCAATACCGCCATACTTCTCAGCCAGCTCAACGATTTTATTAGCCAATTTGTGATACAGGTCGTTAAGCCTGTTCCTCTCCCTCTCCCCATATTTTTCGAGAAGTTCCTTTCTCTTCCTTCCGCCCCTCAGCTTTTTCTGAATTTTCCTTCTCTTCACATAGTAGCCAGTCCTGATTTCCCGCTCGTGAGTGATTATCTGCACAAACTCCCCATTCGGGAGAGAAAGCGTTACGTTATTCTCGTTTAAATCCACACCGACAAAGGCCTTAGGTTCCCTAACCTCGACTTCCTTCGAAAATACAACGTTCAGGAAGACTCCTTTTGGAGTTCTCACCAACCACGCTTGTCCAACCTTCCAATCCTTGAACCGCTCGTGATACTTAGCGGCATAAAACTCCATCTTAATCCTCCCGCTCGGAGTGGAGAGTTTCACCATTCCAGCCTCAAGGTCGAGTTTGAACAAGTGGTCGTCCAGCGTTATGACTTCTTTCTTAAAAACAGGCTTTCCCTTAGCCTTTCCCTTCTTTCTCCTTTTTCTAAAGCTCTTGAATATCGCCGTCGCCATCTGACAAGCCGTGTAAAGGTAATGACTCGGCAGTTCTGGATACTCCTTGCGTAAGCCCTTGTAAGTCTCCTTTTTCAGCCGATAAAAGCTCGTAACGTTGTTTTCGAAAGCGTAAGAGATGAGAAAATTCACGATTTCCCGATAAGTCCGGAAAAGCTTGTCTAATCCTTCGGGTGTTTCTTTTAGCTTGAATTTTGCGGTGAGTTTAATCGTCTCTGAGGGCATTCTTTACCGCCTCGACAAGGCGTTTTTTCTTGTGAGAACGCATGCCATAAAGCTTTCCAGCGAAGGAGGTCACAATGGCTAAAAGGTCTTCGACCAGTTCTTTCTCCGGCGTTTTATCCTCGTCGTCAAAGATGACTTCAATCTCAACGCCGTGGGAGTTGAAGTATTGTTCGAGGTATTTGAAGCCGAAGCGGGTGAGCCTGTCCCTGTAAGTTATCACGACTTTTCCAACTTCTCCACTCTCGACGAGTTTGAAGAGTTGTTTCAAACCCCCCCTGTTCTCGTTTAGGCCGGAGGAGATGTCGATGAGGATTTTGGCCACTTGGTAGCCTTTGGAGGAGCAGTAGTTCTTGAGATATTCCACTTGCCTCTCAAGGTCTTCTTTTTGGTCTCTGCTTGAGACTCTGGCGTAAACCACAACTTTATCGAGGGTTTTGCCTTCAAGGAGTCTTTTGATTTCGCTTTCTGGAATGCGGTATTCTCTACCAACTTTGTATGCTTTAATCTCGCCGGCTTTAATTTTTCTGAGGAGCGTTGGCTTGCTGATGCCCAAGAGTTGTGAGGCTTTTCCCGTTCGATAAAGCCTCATTCAACCCGCACCAAAAGAAGTTATGAAGCAAAAATACTTAAACTTTACGCTTTTAATTATCCATGAAACAGTCCCACAAAAATTGGGAGGACATTTACCTTATAAACACCATAAACTAGCTAAAATAGTAAACGGAAGTGGCATAAGGTGCTTCAATTTCATGCTTGGTCACCCTCGATCTGTTGTAGTGTAGAAAAAGAAATAAAAAGCTTGCTACAACTGCACAACTAGCTATACCTAATAGCGTCGCTGCACAGGCAAAGCACCCTGCTGCCCCGGTACCTAAACACAGCAGGCAGGTCCAGGCAGTAAAAATGGTAGCGCATGCCGGGATACATTACTTTTTTTTCTGAGAGCCTTGCCCCTTGGGGCGGTATGCGGTGAACCACCAAACAGCCATTAGGTCATTGAAACCCTTTTAAATTGTTTTCATCCTATTATGGCCTCGGAGAGGCCACTCAAGAACAACCCGATGAGATGAGGGGTTTCACGTTACCACTCTGCTTTAGAGTGGTTTGACGCCGGGAGGCGTCTCTAAAAGACTGCCCGTTGGGCGGTTTGAAACCAACGAGCGGCCTTTAGACAATAACCCCAATCCGGCTCTGGCCGGTAGGGGTAACGGGCACAAGACCGAGCCCTCGGGCCGAACCAAAACCGGCAACGGGAGTAGGTGAATGAGTACCCGTAAACCTCCCCGAGATTGACGAGGGGGTTAAGCCGAACCCCCAACTAAGGCGGAGAAGAGGTCAGAACCTGAGCACATAGCGGGCATGTTCCCAATGCTCAAAATCCAAGGCCTGCAATGCCGCCGAGGCAGGATATTATAGATGAAACTTTGCTTGGCAAAGTTTCTACCACATTTTTGGATACCACTCCCTCGGCATGAACACCTTGTCAACATCTACGGCTATGCCCTTGCTCTTTTTCAGCATGTCCGCACTGCTCATCTTGGCCTTTCCGAGGGCAACTAACTCATCCTTTAGGGTCATCACTGCCACGAGATCGCCGGGCTTTATCCCCTTGTGAAGCTTGACTATACCTGGAACGGCTAAATCAGCGCCGTAGGTAACCGCCGAAACGGCGGAATCCCTTATCCACACCTTGGGAAGGTGCTCCACCGCTTTCTCCATCGGCTGTATCGCTTTCCTGAAGTACTTCTCTATGCCATCCTCCCTCCAGAAGTGGTAGTAGTCCACCAGATCGTGGAGGGTCACGAGCGTCTCGTCCTCCTTGAAGGGTCCGCTTCTGGTTCTCCTCAGCTCGGCCATGTGGGCACCGACACCGAGGGCCAGGCCTATGTGGTGGATGAGTGAACGGATGTAGGTTCCTGCCTCAACCCCAACTCTAAAGAGCACATCCCTTCCATCAATCTCGAGCACCTCGATGTAGTAGACCTTCCTCGTCCGCAATCTTCTCTTGACCGCGCTCCTCAGCGGCGGCCTCTGGATTATCTCGCCCTCGAATTCCTTCATGACCGCGCGGATTTTGTCCTCGGGAACGTCACCGTGGAGGTGCATCAAAGCGACGTACTCCTTACCCGCCGGGAGGAGGGCCTGAACCACTCTGGTAGCCCTCTCAAGTGCGACAGGTAAAACACCGCTCACCTTGGGGTCAAGGGTTCCGCCGTGACCCGCTTTTTTTAGGTTGAAGAGCCTCTTTATCCACGCAACCACCTCGTGGCTTGTCGGCCCAGGTGGCTTGTCGAGGTTTATTATGCCGAACTGCATGTGCATCTCCATGGGCCTCTTCTCCGGTGGAAAACCCCACTTTGGATTGGTCTCGGCCCTATCGTCTTTAACCAAAACCTCACGCTTTATGTCAGCTGGCAGGATTCTCCTGACTTCGTCCCTCGCCATGAGCATCACCTTATGGGTCTTCCAACGCTTTGATGAAGTCCTCCTTGCTTATTTGGGCGAGTCTTAGGACTCCCATCAATGTGCCGGCTTTTAACTCTTTGTGAAGCGGGACGACTGTACCGATTTTTCTGCCGTTTACATATTTAACAAGGACAACATGGCTTCTCCTCTGTCTGGACACCTTAAAATCAAACTTTTTAATGAGAACTTTAACTACTTCCTCACCCGAGAGCCTTGGCAATCTGGACATTGATATCGCCCACGAAGGTTATTCTATCAAGTTCTTCCTTCAATTCCGGAAACTCCTCAAGGTAGAGCTCCACTGCCTCTCTCAAGTTCTCAATGGCCTCCTCTATGGTCTCACCCTGTGTTGTCACCCCAGTGAAGACCTCCTTTATTACATAAATGCCCTCCTCTTCCCAGATGACCGCGTGTAGGTTCATGCTCTCACCCTGCTAAACTTTTAGACACTCCTTTATAAACTCACCTAATACTGGAGGAATGCATGAGAAAGCCAGTTCAAATGGGTGAACCTTTGACAGACGAGAACGAAGTGTGAAGAAACACCGAGAACCTATTAGAAAGGGATATGAGGCCAAGAGGCCTCACTCAAGGCTGATTCCAGCTCCCTCAAGGGCCTGCCTTATCTCCTCGTCTGAGGCGCCCCTGGCGATGTTCACCTTCTCCGGGAGGGGCTCAAGGTGCTTGATGTTCATCCTCCTGCGCTTGACCTTGTTGAGGCCAGCGCCGGTGACGAGGACGAAGTTCCTGTCGATTACGTCGGCAACGACAACCTTCTGCCCCGCCCTTCTCCCTGCGATAACCACGGCAATCCTTCCAACCTCAATAGCCGGCATTCATTCCACCTCCTTTCTCTTTTTCCTACCCCGCGTCACCGACGGGGAAAGGTGGTCGATGGCGGCCTTCACTATCGCGAAGACCCCATCAGGGCCCCAGTGGGCCGTGTTTATTATCAAATCGTAGATTGATTTGTCCTCGATGTCGATCCCATAGAGGTTTAAATACCTTTTCCTGTTCCCCTTCTCGCGCTCCGCTATCCTCACGAAGGCCTCCTCAACCGAGATGCCCTCCCTCTTAGCGACCCTCTTAGCCCTCTCCATTATGGGGGCGTCGAGCCAGATCTTGAGGTCGGCGTGCTTAACCATCCAGCCGGCGAGGCGGCCCTCGATGACCACGTTGCACTCGTTGGCTGCCTCAACCTGTCTCCTGTCAACCTCCCTGTCTACCTCGGGGTGGAGCTCAGCGTACTTTTGAAACTCCTGGAGCGTCATGCCCATTTCCTTCGCCATCTGCCTGAATATCAGACCGGCGTAGATGTGCTTGAAGCCGTAGTGCCTGGCGAGGTTCCGGCAGAGAGTGGTCGTTCCGGAACCGGCCAGGCCGCTGACGGTTATGACGAGGCAGCCCCTTGACATGGGAGCACCTCAGAGGGAGATGCCAGCCCGAACCTGGGCCTTTATGAGCTTTCTCATGCAGCTCGGGCAGAGGTTCGGATACGGCCGCTCTGGCCTCTTGGCGGTCTTTGGAAGCTTCCTGAGCTGGCTCGGCCTTCCGCGCGGAACGCCGTTGAGGGGTCTCCCGCACATTGCACAGTGAGCGACCTTGGGCTTTCTCCTCTCAAAGTGTATGACCGTCCTTCCGCCGGGGGTTCTGACGTATTTCCTCTTCCATGACCTTGACCTGTACATAGGTTTCATGTTCTCACCCCGCAACCCCATTCAGTGGAGCGTTTTTAAATTTAACCCATGTCAAGGAACTTCCTGAGCACCATGCCGACGACGTAGCTCGTGAGGAAGTACCAGCCCAAGTAACCGAGCTCGTCCGGCCTGAGGGCAGAGTGGTACCAGCTGTGGAACCAGTCGAAAAGGAAGAAGTTGAAGGGCAGTTTAACTATGGCAACTTCAACGTACCACCTCTTGAGCCAGGCGAAGAAGATCCAGAAGATGGGAAGAGTTAGGAGCATCGGCACGAGGGTGTCCTTCATCATCTCACTCTGCATCTTCATGAGCTGCATCTGCTTCTGCTGGGCCTTTTTGATGCGCTTTTCGTCGCCGCTTTTCTGGGCTTCCCTGAGCTCTTTCTGTACCTCCTTGGCGAGTCTCTGAACCTTCTTCGTCTTTTCTATGTCGGTCATGAAGTAATAGAGGAGGGTGTAGGAGCCGCCGATTATGAATCCAGCTAAGGTTATCGCGAAGAGGGGATGCTGGACGATGTAGCCCCCGAACAGACCATCAAGGAACTTGTAAACACCTTCAATCATACTCCCTCACCGCCAGGTTCAGTACTTCAATCAGTTCATTTACGGCCTCCTCAAGGCCCTTGTCTTCATGGTTTTCGATCACCTTTATAAGGGCATCGGAGTGCATGGCGTAGCTCACAGCGGCGGCCCTGTTGAGATCCTGGTGTCTCTGTATCTGCTCCTCGGTCTCAACATCCCTATCTCGTTTCAGATCGCGGAGGCGCCTCCCCAAGATCTCGCTCGGAGTGGCCTCTATGATGACAATGTAGTTCGGCTTTATGGTCTCAATGACCTCACGGGGGAAACCGAGAAGATAGCCCATTGGAGTACGTATCGTGGCGTGGGTGTCGAGGAGGACCGGTTCCCTCTCGGCCATCTCAACGACCCTTCTCGCGGCACCCAGCTGGAGTTTTTTCTGAACCATTGGATCGAGCTTTCTCATGCCGTCCCTGTGCTTTACAAGGCCGGCTTTGAGAGCCTCCTCAAACATCAGGTCACCGAAGTTAACGAGTCTGAACTTTATGGCCGTCCTCTGGAGGGCGAGCCGCGTAATGGTGCTCTTCCCAACCCCCGGAATGCCGGTTATCATGACCACAAACGGCATGAGCATCACCCTCGAGCTAACCCCGAGGGAGTAGGGCGGTTGGTTTAAAAAAGTTGGCAAAAGGAAAGGTCACTTGGCGAAGAACCTTCTCAATGCGGGGAACATCTCAGTCGCCTGCTCCCTTGCTATCTCCTCGTAGAACCTGTAGAGGATGCCAACGGTCAGGAGTATTCCTGTTCCCGTACCCAGCGCCCCAAGGAGGTCTGCGAGTATCGCGACTATAGCTAAAGTGAAGGAGCCCCAGAAGGTGACGTAGGGGATGTACCTGTTGAGAACCCTCTCAAGTATCCTCGGATCCCTCCTGAACCCCGGTATCTGAAGCCCTGCACTCTGGAGCTGTTTTGCTATGCTCTTTGCATCGAGGCCCGTCAGCTCAACCCACAGGAAACCGAATATTATAGACCAGATTATGGTCTGCACTGCATAGGCGAGCGCCTGGCCGGGATGGTTTATTAAGAGGTAGATGTCCCTCGGTGGATAGGTGTACTTGGCGAGGCCCGAGACGGGGATGTTTCCCTGGAAAGTGCCGAGCCAGTTTATGCCCCTGTTGTTCAGGAGTCTCGCCCAGAGCTGGATGTTGGAGTAGAGGGCCATCGTGAGTATGATCGGGATGTTGCTGACGTACATGAACTTTATCGGGTACCTCCCGCGGACGGTAACGCGGCCGTAGCTTAGCGGTATCTCCACGCGCATTGTCTCGAGGTAGACCACTATTAGGAACACGATTATGGTGGCGGTTAGCTTTGCTATGTCCGGAACCCCGGGGCCCCTGTAAAGCGCTCCGGTCAGATCCCCCCTTGCGAGGTGCTGAATGAAAGCAGGTATCGCACCGCTGAGCTCATTTGGGTTACTTGGGAGGGCAAGGGGGTTGAGGGATCCGACTATAACCCTCTGGGAAACCCCAGCGGCTATGAACAGGCTTATACCGCTCCCAATTCCCCATTTGCTAACCAGTTCATCCAGAGTTATGAGGAGGGTTGAACCGAGGCCCAGCTGGAGTACTAAGAGGCTCGCCATGCCCCAGCCCATCGTCCTGGTTGCCATGTCAACCTGGAAGGTACCCACCCCAGTGGAGACGATGCCGAAGGCCCCTGCGAAGACGTAGATGGCCGCCTCGAAGAAGGCCATGAACACGGAGAACAACCTCTGGAGGGCCTGGTAAAACCTCCTGTCCTCGGGATCAGATAGGTCAAGCCGGAGTATCTCCGAGCCCACGAGCAGCTGAAGGATGATTCCAGCGGTGACGATTGGACCGATACCGAGGGTTAAAAGCGTCCCGTTCTTACCGGCCAGGACAAATCTCAAACTGGCGAAGTAGTCCTGGGATACCGCCGTCTTGTAGAGGGGTATCTCCGCGAGAACGAAGTAGAGCAGGAGAACTATCCCGGTCCACATGAACTTCTCCTTCAGGGGAACCCTGCGCTTAGGCCTCTCAACCTCGGGGAACCACCGTTCCATGGCATAGATTATCTCCCTGGCGCCCATCTCCAACACCCTGCGTCTTTGAAAATTGAAGGGAAATCAGACGAGGATGACCTCGCCACCAGCGGCCTTGATCTTCTCCTCGGCCTTCGGGGTAACCTTCTTCCCCGGGGCCTGGGCGATTTTGACGACGAGGGGCCTGCTGAGCTTTCCCGCGCCGAGAACCTTGTCAATGCCGAGCTGTGTTGCATCAAAGATCAGCCTGCCCTCCTCCTCGTAGATTACGCCCTTGTTTTTGAAGAGCTCGAAGTTCTCGTCTATCTCACCGACGTTTATGACGGTCGGGTTGTACTGAACGGCCTTTGGCCTGTGGAAACCCCTCTTCCCGAGCCTCTCTGGAGCGTACTTTATCGCCCATGTGAACTTCTGATCCTTCCTCTTTCCAGTTCCTGCCATTCCCCGGCCGCCCTTGCTTCCACCGCCGCGGTGCTTCTTCTTGCAGCCCCAACCGTGAGTGTGACTTCCACGGAGCTTCCTAACCTTCTTTCTCCTCCTAATCATCTCTCGCCACCTCAGAGCATCCTCTCAATGAGGTCGTTTATCTTCTCGCCGCGGTAACCTAAGGCGCCCCCCTCCTTGAAGGAGCGCTTCTTGGTGCCCTTGAGGCCACCCCGGGGGGGATGAAGCCTGAAGACGGGCTTGATGTTGGGCAGGTCGGTGAGCTTTGCCTCCCCACTCACAACCTTCTCGGCGAACTCGTCAACGCTCATCCCGAGCTTCTCCCGGATGTAGTCTTCAGTTACGGGCCTGTTGCCGATGAGCCTGCCGCGCTTCCTTATGAGCTTCGCGAGCGTCTCCTTGTCTATCTCTCCCCATGTGATGTAGTCCTTGACCTTCTGTATCATCCCGCGGTAGCTCGGTGTGTCGTCGACGAGGACGAGGTGGTTTATCCTGTGGAGGCGGAGCATCGCGAGGGTGTCCCTAACTTCGCCCCTCGCCCTTATCCCGCTCCTAAGCCTTATGAGAGCTAATTTGGCCATCTCCTCCCACCTCACAGCTCAAAGCTCTGCGGCATCGCCCTGCCTACCACAATGCCGTACTTCTCCTCCATACCCGGCTGAATGGCGACCTTGTTTGTGTTGTAGAGTGCGTTGAACACCGCTTTGGCAAAGTTGACGGTGGTCCTCGTCTCACCGAGGGTCTGGGACCAGACGTCCTGAACGCCCGCCAAGCTGAGTATCTTCTTGCCCACGTCGCCGATGACAAGACCGAGGCCACGCGGGCCGGGCATGAGCTTGACGCGGACGCTTCCCTCCTTGCCCTCAACCGCGAATGGGATTGAGTGCGGTCTCCTGCAGCGGCACTCCCAGCTCCCACAGCCGCGCTTTATCTCGATGATGTTCATCTTGGCGTAGTTGATCGCCTTTCTGATGGCTATGCCGACTTCCCTTCCGTGACCTATCCCAAGGCCGACGTAGCCGTCCCTGTTTCCAACTGCCGCAAGAACCCTGAAGCGGATCCTCCTCCCGCTGTCCGTCATCCTGACCGTTAAGGCTATGTCCAGCACTTCCTGGTTCTCCCTGAGGTTGGTCTCAGGGAGGAGGATGTCAACTATCTCCGGCTCCTTTATCTGGTACCCCTTCCTGAATATCTCGTGTATATCGGTTATCTGCCCATCCTTGACAAGCTTGCCGAGCTTCGTCCTCGGCTCCCACTCCTCAAGAACCCTCTGGGCCATCTCTCTCGGATCGCTCATTCTCCCGCCCCCTCAAACTTCTCAATTATCCTCGCCTTGACCTCATCGAAGTGCTCGGGGAGTCTCTCGGGCTCAAGACCCCTAATCAGATACCCCCCGAACTGTCTCCGGTAGATGGTCTCATCCTCCTCCCTCAGGGCCTTGGCATAGCCCGCGACGTGCTCGCCCCTTATCCTGTATTCCTCGGGGTAGATCTCCTCGCTGTGCGGGACTTCCAGCCCGGCGTCAACCGCACCCTTCAGGACCGCGAATACGCTCGAACCCCTGGTCGGTGGATGCAGCCCGATGTCGAGGATGGTCCCCTCGATGCCGGCCTTCTTGGCCTTGTAGCCTATGAGGAGACCGAGCAGATACGCTGAAGGCGTGTTTCCGCCGTGGCCCTTCCAGCCGAAGTCCCTCATGAGCTCCCTCGTATGTGCGGAGACGATGGTCCTGTCGCCTTTAGGGTCGTAAACGACTATCTGAGCTATGTGATGGTTGAGGGTCTTTCTCACAACGAGCCTGGGCTTGCCAGACTTGAGGAGGGCGAGCCTCTTGTGATAGTTAGTCTTGCCCTCTCTCCTCCTCCTGAAAGGAACCCTATACCTCGGTCCTCTCGCCATTTATCTCACCTCACTCCTTCAAGATACCGTGCTCCTGCATGAACAGGTAGAGCTGCCTCTTGTTCTTGAACTGGCCGCCCTTGGCCCTGATGTAGAGCCTCCTGTAGGTGTGAGCGTCGAGCTTTCCCTCGGTCTTGAGCTTTCTGAGTTCCTTCCTCAAAGCCCTTATGGTCATCATCCAGCGCTCCTTCTTGCCCATCCGAGCTGTCTTCTTACCCTTCCTGCTTCCCGGGCCCCGGTGGCGGCCCTTCTTTTTGGCCTCCTGATAGGCCCTTGCGCGAGCCCTGCTCTGTCCACTGACGGGCTTCTTCTTTATAACGCCGTCGTGAATGAGCCTCTTTATGTCCTCCCTCGTTATCGCGGAGGCCACGTCGTCGATCTTCTCGGGGTCTATCCACACCCTGTTCTCGCCGCACTTCAACAGCTCGGCGGCAATCCTCCTCTGCATCTTGAGCATGAGCATCACCTCGCGTTGAGAACCTTAATCCCGAGCTCCTTGGCCTTAGCAACGATGAGCTCCCTCTTCCTCCTTCCAACGGTCCCGGCTATCCTCGCCGCCTGCCTGCTCGGGTCTATTGCTTCCAATTCCTTAACGTTGTGAACGAGGACTTCCTCGTAGCCGCTCGGGTGAAGGCCCCGAACCGCCCTTGGGGAACCCCATCCTATGCTCGGTGATCTCAGCTTGCCCTTCTTCTTGAGCCTCATCTTGCTGTCTATCCCCTTCGGCCTTCTCCACTTGGGGTTGTTCTTGAACTTCGGGAACCTCCACCACTCCTGCCTCAGGAAGCGGGGCTTTTTCCTCTTGATCCTTGCCCTTATCGTCATGAGTCTCGCCTTCTCGTTCATCCCCCACACCTCACGTCAGAACTTAATGGGTTTACCCGCCTTTTCAACGATGTAGATCCCATCCTGGAAGACGCGCCTGTCCCATTTGGTTATCCTGGTAGCCTGCTCGATGTTCGCGGCGGTCTGACCAACGGCTTCTTTGTCTATTCCCTCCACGATGACCTCCTGCCCAACAACCTTGACCGTTACTCCGGGCAGGATCTTGGCCCTCCTCGGGTTCTTCTCGCCGAGGAAGTTCTCTATGACCACCTCGTCTCCCTGAACCTTGACGGTCATCGGGAAGTGGCTGTAAACGACCTTGAGCTTGTAGGTGAAGCCCTCGGTTACCCCCCTGATGAGGTTGGCTATGTGGGCTTTGAAAGTCCTCGCCATGGCCACGTCCTTCCTCCTCGGGAACTCCTTGTAGACGACAACCTTTCCGTCCTCCGTGAATATTCTCATCCCGGGGTACTCAAGCTCCCTCTCGAGCTCACCCTTGGGGCCCGCAACCCTTATCCTGCTGCCCTCAACGGTGACCTCAACCCCCTCCGGGACCTCAACTTCCTCACGGATCCACGCGTCTATAGGCATCTCTCTCCCCCCAGCCAGATCCTCAACACGTCTTTCCACTCCATACCTTCAACTCTCCTTCGCGCATTCGCTCAGTAGACGTAGGCTATCAGCCTTCCACCAATGCCCTTCTCGATGGCCTCTTTGTGGGTCATGACACCCTGGGAGGTCGAGACTATCAGGATGCCGAACTCGAACGCCGGCAGGAACCTCTTCTCCCACTTCTCGTAGTCCCTCGCCTTAACCGGAAAGCGGGGTTTTATTGCTCCAGCCCTGTTTATCTTTCCTATCAGCTGAACCCTGTAGATTCCAGCCCTGTTGTCGTCGATGAGCTCAAACTCTCCTATGTACCCGTTCTCCTGCATAACCCTCAGGACCTCACCGATGAGCTTGGAGGCGGGTTTCAGGTAAACTTCCTTCTTGCCAACCCTCTCGCTGTTGGTCATGTGGGAGAGGGCGTTGGCTAACGGATCAAGCAGGGTCATCCTCCTCACCTCACTCGTACTTCTTGAACCCCAGCTTGGGGGCTATCTCCCTAAAGCAGTGCCTGCAGAGCATTAGGCCGTGGATCCTTATGACCGGG
Source organism: Thermococcus sp. (assembly GCF_026991495.1). Lineage (GTDB taxonomy): Archaea > Methanobacteriota_B > Thermococci > Thermococcales > Thermococcaceae > Thermococcus. Next base: position 34,857 of record NZ_JALXBJ010000086.1, read on the forward strand.
CCGTACTGGCCGCAGCGCATGCATCTCCTCGCGCCCTTCCCAAACTTCCTCGGCTTTTTCTTGTTGTAATCGGCCTTCGCCATCTCACAATCCCTCCACGTTGGCCTTCAACTCCTCAACAGCGAAGACAATACCCTCTTCCTTGGTCAGCTTGTGCTTAGCTGGAAGCTTCCTCCTCTGCCTCTTTCTCTTGGCAACCCTGAAGCCCGGCCTCTCAAGAGTAACGCAAACGTCCATCCCGAAGATGCCTATCTCGGGGTCGTACTCGACGCCCGGTATGTTGATGTGCTCCTGGATTCCAAAGCAGAAGTTGCCGTGCTCGTCGAAGTTTCCGGCTTTGAGCTTCCTGTCAACGGC
>NZ_JALXBJ010000087.1 GCF_026991495.1 Thermococcus sp.
TATTAAGTTGCAAAAACTTAAAAGGGTTTCGACTGTTTAATGGTTGTCTGGTGGTTTACTACATCCCCGCCCTAAAGGACGAGGCTTTCAAAAGAAAAAAGTAATGTGAAATGGAACTCTTATCCTGTTTCACTTCCTGTAGGCGGTTTCCCGGGGCTTTAGGTCTGTTACGATAATAATTTTTTCATCCCAGTATACGGTGTAGAAGAGCCTATAATCGCCGATTCTAAAGCGGTAAGTGTTGGTTTGTTTTGTCTTCTCGCCTTTCACAGGTTTTAAGTCATAAGGAGGTTTTGGGTAAGGGTTTGTTCTCAGAGTTTCTAAGAATTCTGCTAATTTCTGGCGTTGAGCACGCCTGAGGTATTTTCTGGCTTTTTTGATGACTGTTTTATCCGCAATGACAGTGTACACTTTTCTCACCTTAATTTAGGAGTTCGCGGATCGCTTCGTCGGCGGTTAATCCTTCTGAGGGGTTGGCTTTGAGGTGTTCGGCTTTTCTTGTTAGCTCCTGGTATTCTTCTTCTGGTATGATCTCGGCTTCATCTTTTTCTGCCTGGAGTTTGAGGAGCTCCTGTTTGAGGTGTTCGAGTTCTCTTTCTATTCTTTCAATATGGTTGATAAGGACGTGTACGCTCTCACCCATGTTTTCACCTCCCGTGCTGTGTTCACGCTTCAAGCTAAAAAGGTTTGCGAAATGGATGTTGCCTTGAAAAAAGGGTAAAGCTACGGCAGGTCGTTGATGATGCAGAGCTTTTTGATTTCGACAGCTACATCTTCAATGAGTTTTCTCTCGTACTCTGCCCCCATGGGCCCCCACGATTCCGCGAGTTTCTTCTGAATCTCCATTAGTATAGCCGCGTTGAGCTCCTTTTTCTTCTTGAGGCCCCACTGTGAAGTTCTTTCCTCTCTTTGGTTGGGCTTTGCTTGGCGGCTCCTCTGTGATGTCCTGGCTGGCGAGCTCTTTTAGCATATCCTCCGGAAGTCCAGCGTCCTCAGGGTTCTCGTCGAAAGCCATCTCGGTGCCACCGAAGCGCTCTTTCTGCTTCTTCCCTTGCTGTTCTTTCTTCCCCCCAATACACCTTAACACGCGGGTTCGAATTCCGTCCGGCCCGCCAGAACAGTTCTGAATTCTTCAAGGGCGGCCAATTGACTCCGCACCAAAACTTTTTAACCCCCTCCCCAAGCCACAATCGATGGCGATGAAGACCCTCGCCGACGTTTTCAGGGATGTTCTCAAAGAGAAGGGTGTGGAGAGCATTGGGACGCTCTCGAAGCGCTTCCGTAAGTCAAGGGATAAGCTCCAGGACATGGCGATAGAGATAGTCCACGGGAAGGGGGCCGTATTTAGGATACCTGAAAAGACGGCCGTTGCCTGGGATCTGGAAGGAAAGATGGTTGAAGGCTCCCACTACGCCTACGCCCCACTATGCATGGCGGAGAAGTTCGAACCCGTTCTAACACCGGAGGAACTCAGGAGAAGGCTTCCATCGTGGCCGTACTTCATAATCGATCTCTACCATTGGGAAAAACACATGGATAAGGAGAAGGGCAAGCTCTGCCTCCAGGCGATCCAGTGCTACGGCCTCCTGAAGAGGTACTTCACTGGAAGCGAACTGACGATCACGTGGGCAAACGGGGAGTTCAAGCGAATGTTCCACGGTCCCCTCGACAGGATAACGGTCTACGACGGCCCCACCTCGGAGTTCTTGGGGGAGAAGGGAATAGAAGAGGTCGTCCTCCTCGACCCCTGGGCGGATGAGGTTTTGAGCAAGGGGGATTTCAACGTTAAAGCCTTCGTAATCGGCGGCATAGTTGACATTGCTGGGAACAAGAGGAAGGCAACGCCGGAGATCGCTGGGGAGCTTGAAAAAGAGGGCATCAAAGTCCGCAGGAGGAAGATCGTGCTTAAGGGCGACGTCATCGGCGTCCCGGACAGGATAAACAGGATCCTTGGCATAATCCTCAAGATGATGGTGGAAGGGAAGGGCATGGACGAGGCCGTCTACGAGATGCAGGAGCCTCTGCACGCCCGCTGGCGCCTCAGAAAGGAGCTTCCAAAGCATGCAATCCGCTACAGGATAGACGGAAAAACCTACCGTGTTGTTGAGAAGGAGCTCTTCGATGAATACTCCCAATGGCTCAAAATCCGCTGGGAGGACTTCATCAAAGTCCTTCGCGAGCTGAACCTGACGGCGCTGGATAGGAGAAGGATACACCACCTCAACAAGATATCGAACGCGCGGATAATCAACGGCAAGGCCTACCGCGTGATCCTCCTCAAGAAGGCTGCGTTGCTGTGCTACAACTGCTGAGCATTCTTTTTCTTGGTCAGGTATTTGTCCATGACACGCTTTACTTTCTCGTTATTCCAGTTTCCTCCGTAGAGCCTGTTCTCGGCTATGTAGCCGGCGAGCCTTATGGCGAGGGTCTGGTTCTCCTGATAGAGCTCGTACATCTTGAAGTTGAGTGACGCCTCCCTTTTGGAGAGCTCAAGAAGTTTCCTTCTCAGCTCCTCTTCCTCCACCTTCCTCACCCCTCAAAAGCTCGTTCTCCCTCTTTAGCTCTTCGACTGCCTTCCTTAGAATCTCGTTGTCGCGCTTCATCTCCTCGTATTTTGCTTCCATGAGCTCAAGAAGGGCCTCCATCTCCTCAATTCGATGCCTGAGTTCCTCCGCTTTCACGATCCCACCCGGTCGAAGTTTAGTGAGGAGCATAAAAAGGTTGGCGAAGGAAAGGGTTCAGAAGAACAGAACTACCGCGTCACCGACGACGACCGTTTTGAAGCTGCCTCAAAATGCGTTGAGAGGGCTTTACCAAAGCTCTGAGCGAGTTTAGTCCCATATCCCTAAAAAGCGCCTTCACAGTCTCAACAAGATATCCAACGCAAAGGTTATCAACAAGATGGCATATTGAAACCAAAGGAAGACCTCAGCGCCGTGTTATGGCTGTCTGACCTCCCCTCCGGCCTGAAGGGCGGGGCTTTCAGAAGAAAAAAGTAAATATCATCTGTAGGCTTGGAAAACTATGAACTTATCTCCTGCATCGTTCAATAAGTTCCTTAGTTATCTCCTCGGCTTCGTCGACTGTGGAAATGAGCTCATCCGAGGAACTGTTTTTTGAGTAATACAGTTTCACTATTACACCCGCATCTTTTGCGGCTTTAACTGCCGGAACAAAATCATTATCCCCCGCTATCAATACTGCAATTTTTATATGGCCTGCCCAACTAAGTCGAACTAAATCAACTGCTAAGCGGACGTCAACTCCTTTTTGAGCGAAATACTCTTTTCCATCAGCGGCATACCTCTTGACGGTTTTGCCTTTAACGACCTCAAAACGTTCTAACCGATCGATTGAGTGGAAGAATCGCATCGCCTTTTGGTACCTCTCCTTTTCTTCAGGGGTGGGCGGGCTACTCTGATAGGGAGGCGCATTGTAATAGTAAGTCCTCAATCTCTTTCCAGGACATATCTCATTGGACAATTTTAGAAAGTCTATTTTTATTTCACTAAACTCATTTTTCAAAACTTTGGCAAGATAGCCACCGTCAATAAAAACTGCACACCATTCTGAGGACAAATCAGAACCCACAGAAACCACCTCCAATATTATCTGCCGTCCCCAGGGCAATACGCCCCAGGGACGACAGCGGGCATATTACCAATAGTGCCTAACCTGATGGGATTTATAATATTTTCGGTGAGCAAATAGAATTTAATCAAAAACATTAGGAGGCTGAAAAATCAGAAGAACAGAACCACCGCATCCCCTACGACGGCCGTTTCGACCTCTTTGCCCTCGCTGAAGACCGCCTTTCTGATAACAACGTCGTCCTTGGTCAGCTCGACCTTTTCTCCGTCAACCTCGAACTCGACCTTTCCGGTCTCCTTGAGGGCCTTCGCTGTTTCTTCCGCGTTCTCCTTGAGATAAGCGGTAATCTTCGGCACGAGCTTGCCGTAGCGTGGGCCAACGGTTCTGAAGTTCGGCTTAATCTCGATGATGCGCTCCTCAAGCTCGGGCTCGCCCCTGATTATCTCAAGCCTCTCGATGTTCATCGTCCCTGCGATGTCCCTCTCTATGGCTTTGAGCTTGTCATAACCCTCCGTAGCATAGATAGCGACGTGCTTGAGCCTGGCGTTCAAAGCGAGGCCGTGGCTGTTCTTGTAGCGCCTCATGGCGCCGACTATCTCCCTGGCGAGCTCGCCGAGCTTTTCAGCCCCCTTGTCTATCCTTCCTTCATCGTACTTGGGCCACTGGAGGAGATGCACGCTTTTTGCTTTAATCCTCCCGCGGAAGAGGTTCTGGTAGAGTTCCTCGGCGATGTGCGGTGTGAGCGGCGCGAGGAGGAGCATGACGTTGTAGAGCAGCTCGTAGAGTGCCGCCTTGGCCTTGAGCCTGCTCTCCTCGTCGTCGCCGTAGAGGCGGTACTTTATCATCTCGATGTAGTCGTCAGCGACTTCATGCCAGACGAAGGTTATCAGCTCCCTGGTGAGCAGGTTGAAGCGGTAGCGCTCCATCTCTTCCGTGGCGAACTTTATGAGCCTGTGCAACCTGGAGAGAATCCAGCGGTCGAGGGGTTCGAGCTCGGCTGGCGCTTTAGCGGGGTCGAAGTCGGCCAAGTGTCTCTCGGCGAAGCGATAGATGTTCCAGACCTTCTGCAAAAACCTGTAGTTGTAATCGATCGTCTCCCACTTGAACGGGTGGTCTTCGCCAGGTGGAGCCAAGGCCGTCCAAAGCCTAAGAGCATCGGCGCCGTACTTCGGAATCACCTCATCAGGAGCGACGACGTTGCCGTAGCTCTTGCTCATCTTCCTTCCATCAGGCCCGGCAACCATACCGTTGATGAGGATATCCCTCCAGGGCTTCTCCCCGGTCAGAACCCAAGTCCTGAATATCGTGTAGAAGGCCCACGTCCTTATGATGTCTGTTCCCTGGGGTCTTAAAGCGGTCGGGAAGTTGTGCTCGAACCAGCGCTTTCCTTCATCATCGCCTTTGATAGCGTCGTACCAGCGGCTTATGATGAGTGCGGTCAGACTGGAGTCAACCCAGCAGTCGAGAACATCCTTTACCGGCTCCGGATCGCTGCCGTCGGAGCACTTTCTTGGAGGTTTGTCGAAGCGCGGGTCAACGGGTAAATCCTCCTCGTTGGGCAGGATTATCTCGCCGTTCTTGCAGACCCAGAAGGGAATCGGCGTTCCAAAGACGCGCTGCCTGCTTATCACCCAGTCCCAGTCCATGCTCTCGGCCCAGTCCTTTAATCTCAAGAACATGTCGCTCGGGTACCAGTTTATCCTCTCGGCGACCTTGACGATTTCATCAGTGAAGTCCTTGACCTTAATGAACCACTGCTTCTTCGGCAACAGCTCAATCGGTGCCATGCAGGAGCTCCTCTCCGTGTGCCTCAGAACGCGGTGCTTTATCTTCTCCTTCTTGTAAAGCAGGCCCATCTTCTCAAGGTCTTCGGCTATCTTCTTTCTCGCCTCCTCCGTCTTCAGACCGGCGTAGGGGCCGGCCCTCTCGTTCATGGTTCCGTCCTCTTTGATCGCTATGATAACGGGCAGGCTGTAGCGCTTCTGCCAGACGACGTCCTGCTCGTCACCGTAGGTACAGTTGTAAACGGCACCGGTTCCAAAGCTCGGGTCAACGTCCTCATCTGCCAAAACCGGAACTTCGCGCTCAAATATCGGGAGCTTAACCTTCTTCCCCACGACGTCTTTATAGCGCTCGTCATCAGGATGAACGAAGACTGCCACACAGGCCGGCATCAGCTCTGGTCTTGTAGTCGCTATCGGGACGTGACCACTTCCATCAGCGAGGGGAAGCTTGATGTAGTAGAGGTAGCCTTCTTCCTCGACGTAGCCTACTTCGGCCTTTGCTAAACTCGTCCTGCAGCGCGGGCACCAGTAGACCGGGTGCTCGTCGCGGTAGAGCATCCCCTTCCTGTAGAACTCGATGAGGGACTTCTGCACGGCAGCTTTGTACCAGTCATCCATTGTGTGGTACTCCAAATCCCAGTCGGCGGAGTAGCCTATCCTTATGAACTGGTTGCGCATCGCCTCGATGGCCTGCCACGTCCACTCGATGCACTTCTGGAGGAAGAGCTCGGGCTGGTCCTTGCTTATTCCAAACTCCTTCTCGACCTTGAGCTCGGTTGGAAGGCCGTGGTTGTCGAAGCCCTGCGGAAAGAGAACGTTGTAGCCGGTCATTCGCCTATAGCGCGCCACAATGTCAATCCATGTGTGGCTGAGAACGTGGCCGAGGTGGAGCGTTCCGCTCGTGAACGGCGGGGGAGTGTCTATAGCGTAGCTCGGCCTCTTCTCGTCGAGCTCGTATTTGTAGACTTTCTCGTCGAGCCAGAACTTCTGCCACTTGGGCTCAATCTCGTTCGGGTCGTAGGTCTTGGGGAGCATAGCCATCACCTCTTCGGTTTTTGAAGATGGGATACCCTCAGAAGGGTGGCTTAAAAACTTTGACGGTGGTGCCAGAGCTGAGACTAACCCAAAAGGGCGGAACGCCTGGAGTTCAGGGTTTGAAACCAGCACCACGGTGGACGATAGGCACCACCGGAGTATAGAAGTGGACAGGGGTTTAAAAATTTTGGGGTTAGATCAGCGGCTTCCTCCTCACGGGCCCCCAGGGTTTCTCCTCCTCAAATATCTCGGCGGCAAAGGCGTTAGATTTGGGTTGTCCCCTGCGATTTCAGCTGGGAAGGGGCTTCTTGAGATTGGAGACAGGGTTTTCAGGGCATAAACGCACAAACATGGCTGCAACAGCTTTTTATTGTGACGTAATTAGAAAAATAAAAGACATATGTTTCAACGCCGCTTTAGGGCTAAAATAACAAGTAGCAGCAAAACTAGGATTCCCCCATAGAGCATTGCCTTCTCCTTGCTTAATCTTATGCAGGCTATTTCAATGAAAGGAGCCTTCTCTGGAGTTGTAGATGTGGTGTTCGTTTGGGTTGGGGCGGTGGTGGAGGTAGTGCTTGATGGAGCAGGAGTTAATGTGACTGTTATTGTTTTTGTTTCGTTGGGATTGCAGATTAAAAATTAACCCTGAAATAAAAAAATAAAAATCTGTCAAATTATAGCAGAAAAATCTGTCATTATGTCAAATAAAGGGATATCGCCTCATGGAGCAGAACAGAACCTCAAAAAGATTAGCTTGTTAAGCACGTTAGAGATAACATAAAATGCCACGGGACAGCGACTCGTGTAATTGTGGCACTGGCTTTTAAAGAGAAAGGATGGCGAAACTTCAATTAACTACGCGTGCAAGGGCATAAAGAGCAATCAGATAGTACAACGCCGTGTAGGCCACGGCTTCTCTTCTCCGTACTTTTCAATCATTTTTGCACTCAGCTCACGCTGTTGAAAAGTGAGGATTTAATTTAATCACTTTCAAGGGAAGACATTTCGAGACTATCACTTACTATCGTTGCCTGTTCCAGTAGTTGGACTAACCGTTTAGAAATGGAAAGGGTTAAAACCATCTCCTCCAATTCTCACACATGGAGAGCGTGGCATCTAACTTTGAGGAAGTCTTTGCGCTGGCTAACCTTCTCAGGACACGTTACCTTCCCGAAAAAAAAGGAAAGGGACGAAAGACATTAAAAGGCTCATGGAGGGAGCTTCGTGAATACATCGAAGAGTACAGGGACGTTTCTGGACAGTAGCATCATAGTCAATACTATAGTCGAGACTGAGCTTACCAAGTTTACCGACAAAGTCTTTGAGAGGTTTCCGCTTATAACGTCTGAAACCGTTATAGACGAAAGTGTTTATGTAATAATCCGCAAGCTGTTCGCCGAAAGGGGAATCAAAAATCGATTCGATGCCAAAAGAAAACTTCAAACCCCTATGGGTGAGGAGATTATTGAAGAGGCCATAACACTCGTTATGAATCTCATCGAGGAGAAAAACGTGGCAATAGTTAGGGACGCGGACATATACCTAACGCTAGCAACTATGAAGAAATATTTGCTTCTTCCTCACGATGCTAAAATAATATCCACGATGCTTCAAAACGGCATCAGGGAGCTAGCAACCTTCGACGAGGATTATAGAGTTACCCCGGGTATTGTTCTGCTTCCGGAAGACTACTGGGGAACAGAGAAAGATTAGATCAGCGGCTTCCTCCTCACGGGCCCCCAGGGTTTCTCCTCCTCAAATATTTCCGCCGTGAAGCGGTAGACCTTTGTGTCCGGGTCGAGCCAGCAGTCTGGGGGTAGGCCAGCCTTCCAGCAGGTCTGGGCCAGGAACTCCTCCTCGTCCCAGCCCCACTCGATCGGGACCTGGGGGAGGAGCAGACCGGAGTAAAAGCCCTTCTCTATCAGCAGGCCGTCCCTGCCGACCTTGATCTTCATCGGCCTCTCCTTGGGTGGCCCTTCAATGGGCTCTGGAGGTGTTAGGACGCTGACCTCAACTACGATGTCATCCAGCTCGTCCTCTCTCACAGGTGGGAAGCGGGGGTCGTCGGTAGCCGCGTATATGGCCGCCTTGATAGTGGCCTCGACGAGTGGGTAAACCGGCAGCGGGAAGCCTATGCAGCCCCTAAGAGCGGTCTGAGGTGGCGAGTTGCGCCTGTTGAGCGTCACAAAGACCCCCATCTTTTCCCAGAGCTCCGGCGGGGTTTCCTTGGGAGGTTCTATTGTCCTTCCGTTTCTCACGTACTCCTCAACGGCCCTTCTCGCAAGTCTGACGAGGAGCTTGCCCCACTCATCCCTTATCCTCGGCATGCCCACCACCAGGGGAATTTACCCGTGGGTGGTTATTAAGCTATCCCGCAATCCTTAAAAGATCGCCGAGAGAGTGTAAGACGGGCGTCGAAAATGGTCATCGTGGAGTTCACAGTCGTGCCCCTTGGTGAGAAAAGTTTGAGCCGGTACGTCGCCGAGATAGTAAAGCTTTTAGAGAGGAGGCGTATTAAATATCAGCTGACACCGATGTCAACCGTGATGGAGACCCCGAGTTTGAAGGAAGCCTTCGAGGTAGTAGCGGAGGCCCATGAGCTCATGTTCAAGCTCGGCGCCAAGAGGGTCTCGACCACGGTCAGGATAGATGACAGGAGGGACAGGGAGGTTCACATGGAGGACAAGGTGAAATCAGTTATGGAGAAGGTGGGGGATAGGCTGTGAGGGTTCTCGTGCTGGCCATAGACAGGGACGACGATTTCGGGAGAAAGGCAGGGGTTAAGGGACCGGTAATCGGCAAGGGCAAATGCATAGACGCCGCCCTGAAGCTGAGCCTGGCTGACCCGGAGGACAGCGATGCAAACGTGGTCTACGCAGCGGTTAAGCTCTACGATGAACTGAAGGAGAGCGGGGAGTTCGACGACGTTGAAGTCGCCCTGATAACAGGCCACCCGGACGTCGGGGTGAAGAGCGACATGGAGCTTACGAGGCAGCTCGACGAAGTTCTCAAGCGCTTCCCAGCCGACGGTGTTATTCCAGTCACAGACGGCGCCGAGGACGAGCAGATATTCCCGATCCTCGCTTCGAAGGTTCCGATCACGAGCTCCCGGAGGGTCGTCGTCAAGCAGAGCGAGAGCATCGAGACGACCTACTACATAATCTCGCGCTACGTTAGGGAGATACTCAACGACCCTGAGGCTTCCAAGGTGTTCCTCGGCATACCCGGCTTCATCCTCCTCCTCTACGGCATCGGCAAGTTCATATCCATAAGCCAGCCAGATAGCATGAACGTTATCTCGGGCGTAATCAGCGGTACGCTGCTGCTCCTGATCGGGGGGTACGCGTTCCTCAAGGGCTTCCGCCTCAGGATAATGGAGGCCATAGTGAACGAGTTCATACAGGTCATCTTTGCGATAGCCGGCCTCTTCGTGGTCATAGCCGGCATGATAAACGCCTACGTTAACTTCCCGCAGTTTGCCCAGTCAATGCTCGGGAAGATGCCCGAGCCCGGTCTCATATCCATAGTCCTGTACATAAACTCGATAAACACTACCCTCATGATAGGCATAGCCGTTGCGTTTATAGGCCGCATAATCCAGGCTTACATGAGGAGGGACCCGCACATCTGGTACAACATAACGGCCTTCTTCATCCTGCCGGCTTTCTGGGTGATTCTCGACCTAACGACTAAATACGCCCTCTCGATAATAAGCGTTCACTCCTTGGCTTTCCTGTTCGAGGTGTTCGGGGCCTTCGTGGACGTTGGCTTTGCCGTCGTCGCGGGCTCCTTCCTGAGGAAGTTCACGATAGAGTGGCTCAGGAGTGGTGAAGGTGAAGCCGGAAGAGGCATTGCGGGAGTACCAAACCCTGAAAAGAAGACGGGAGAAAGAGCTTGAGTCCATAAAAAGGGAGTACAGCGAGGAGATGCGGCGGCTCGTGGAGGAGATCCTCCAACTTTTGAAGGAACTTGAGGAGAAGGAACCACCCTCAAAGGTCGACCGCCGTCTGCTCTCGATGGCCCTCAGGGAAAGGAAGACCTACGTCACGGCCTTAAGGAA
>NZ_JALXBJ010000088.1 GCF_026991495.1 Thermococcus sp.
CCTTTCTACGGAGGATACTTCCCTCGCAGGTATTACCTAACGTACACAATTATCCCCGGTTGGGGTGCTGCCTTCGAGTGGGCCTGAGCGCAATTGTGAGCCTTTTTTTCCTTTTCTCCAGTTTCAGGTTCAACCTCACAGGATTTTAGCAGTTGGGGCCAGGCAATGGAGAAAAGAGAACGTTATTCGTTCGCTACAAGTGGTAACTCTAAGGGGATAAAGGGCGTAATGCCGCTCCGCGAAGGTTTGAGTAGTCGAGGGAAAGGAGCATGTTTTGAGTTGGCGGGTTTAAAAGATTCGCCGTTTGTGAAAGTGGACTTTTACAAAAAGCCCAAATTATGAAAGCTCACTTTCATAAACCGCCGTTTTTATGAAAATTGACTTTCACCAACCGCACCATCTATGAAAACGGGCTTTCAGGGCAGGCCAAGGGTTAGATGGAAAACAAAGTGAGGGAGAAAAACCCTCAAACCTTAATCCCGCCCATGACGAGGGCCATAACCGCTTTCTGGGCGTGCAAGCGGTTCTCTGCCTGGTCGAAGACTACGCTGTTCGGACTGTCTATGACGTCGTCAGTAACTTCCTCGCCCCTGTGGGCCGGGAGGCAGTGCATGAAGATGTAATCAGGTTTAGCGTGCTTTACAAGCTCCTTGTTGACCTGGAAGGGCCTGAATATCTTTCTCCTCTGCTCTGCTTCTGCCTCCTGTCCCATGCTCGCCCAGACGTCGGTGTAGATGACGTCGGCGTCTTTAACGGCTTTAGCCGGGTCGTGGAGGAGCTCAAAGGAACCACCGCTCTCGGCCGCGTTCTTCTCGGCCCACTTGATAACCCTCTCGTCAGGCTCGTAGCCCTCGGGTGTTGCAACTACAACGTTTGCCCCGAGCTTTGTGCCCGCTATCATGAGTGAATGTGCCACGTTGTTCCCATCGCCGACGTAGACGATTTTAAGGCCCGCTATGCGACCCTTCTTTTCGAGTATTGTCTGGTAGTCCGCTAAAGCCTGGCATGGATGACTGAAGTCGCTTAAACCGTTTATGACGGGAACGCTCGCGTACTTGGCGAGGTCTTCAACATCTTTGTGGGCGTAAACCCTCGCCATTATCCCGTCTACGTACCTGCTGAGAACTCTAGCCGTGTCGGCAATCGTCTCCCCCCTACGGAGCTGTAAATCCTGGGCGTTGAGGTAGAGGCCGTAGCCACCGAGCTGATAGATGCCAACCTCGAATGAAATCCTCGTTCTCGTTGACGGCTTCTGGAAAATCATTGCCAGAGTCTTCCCCTCAAGAACGCGGTGCGGCTTTCCAATCTTGTTCCATATCTTCATCATCTCGGCCGTCTTGAGAATCGTCTCAAGCTCCTCCCTCGTGAAGTCTTGAAGGCAGAGGACGTCCCTTCCGGCAAGGCTAACCACCATGTGCATCACCGTCTAAGGCTGGGGAGGGAGTTTAATAACCCTTTCGTCGTATTGGATGGCCCTATTCTGAAATTCTTTGGATTTAGAGCTGGAGGGATTTTCCAAAGGTAATGGCGCAAACGACCTGGACTGATACCCGCTATGCCTCGGTGCCTCCTGTTGCGCCTGGGGTGCCAACGCTTCCGCTCAGAGCGAACGTTTGTGAAATCCTTTTAAGGACTTTACCGCTCTGCTTTAATTGAGACGGTGCCCAGGAAGGTGGTTCAATGAGAAGATCCCACGCCATAGTTCTGTTGCTGCTGGTGCTGTTGGCGGTAACAGTGGAAGCCATCCGGTATCACGGGGATGTCCAGTGTTTCTCAACGGTATCCGTGAACGTGAGTGGAGTCAAACCACCAATCGTCAGCGGGCCGGGCTTTCCGCCCTGGGCGAGATTTAAAGGTGTGGCCGTTGACGAGATTGTAAACGGGAGCCCGATGCACGTGCTCGCTGGCATCTTTAACTTTGAACCCTCAAACTGGACGAAAAAGAGGCCAACATGCTACTTTAAGGCGCTCGAAGGCTTTTCCGAGAACTGGACCGGTCTAATTCTCCCCGGCGTTTCTCCCTCAAACATAACGCTTTCCGGGAGGGTGTATCTGGCACTCTACGTGTACCCTAAGGAGACATCCATTATAATCTCGAAATTGAAGTACGGAGAAACACCCGAAGAGTCCAGAATAACCGAGGCCTTCCGTCTTGACTACCCCCAGAGCCCCGGGAAGTACATAGACGACTACGTGAACTCGCTTGAGGGTTCCGGGTACCACAGGATCAAGGCGCTTCCCAACGGCGTTCTCTTTAAGAAGGGTCGCAACTTTCTGCTCGTGCTGGAAACCAAGGACAGCGCCAACATTTACCTCCTCGTTGCAGAGGGAGGTGAGGGGGACGTGCTGAAAATAACTGGTTGAGAGGCTCTAATGAAGTCTCAAAAGAAGGTCTTAAAATATCGAAGTCTATCCCTTAATCCCTCAAAAACCTAATAAACTCCACGTCCCCCTATTCCCTGTGGCAGGCATGGATGATAAAATCCGGATAACCCTTGTCAACTATACAAAGAGACCCCTTGAAACTGTCACCTGGGCGGCACTGATAAGCTACTGGGAGGGCTGGGAAACCGGGGCCTTTGAGCGGATGAGCGAGAAGGACGTCGAGATGCACCTCCCGAGGGTTCTCGGCTACGGCCACGAGTCAATCCTTGAGCACGCGACGCTGACCTTTGCCATTGAGGGATGTTCTCGCGTTTGCAGCCATCAACTAGTTAGACATAGGCTCGCAAGCTATACCCAACAGTCACAGCGGTATCAATTCGTGTCTTCTGTAGATTTAAAGGAATACAAACTTCCCGAGCCCTCAGGGGAAAAGAGAAACCCGCACTGCAAGCTCAGCATAAACCAGGAAGAGGAGATCGTCAAATGGTACCTTGAAGATGGCCTCTCGTCGTGGCAAATAGCGAAGATAGTAGGGCTTCACCCCACTTCGGTTCTCTCAATACTAAGGGCGTATGGCGTCAGCCCGCGGAAAGCTGGGGAAGCTTACAACGGAAGGATCGTGAATGAGAACTTCTTCGAGGATATCAGCGATCCGGACAGGGCTTATATCTTAGGTTTTATCATGGCAGACGGCAGCATCAACGAGGCAAGGAATGCCCTTATAATTGATCAGAAAAACCTCGAAAAAACCCTCCTAATAGAGATAGCAGAGCATATTGGACGTGGAATACGGGTAAGGGCTCAAAAGGGCAGGAACACCGTCAGGCTATGGGTTGGAAACAAGAAGCTAATCGAAGACCTCAAGAGGTGGGGAGTTTCAGAGAGAAAGGCGAAAACCCTAAGTTTTGAGAGGGTTATCAAAGGGATGTCCAAAGACCTCTGGCCCCACTTTCTCAGGGGCTACCTGGATGGGGACGGGTACATTAAGGTGGTCTTCAAGGACGGTACTTTCCAGAGGGCTGAGGTGACGTTCGTTAGCTCGAGCAAGAAGGCCCTTGAAGATACGATGTTTATGCTGTCTGAGCTGGGGCTTCCCGAGGGTGCATTGAGATACTATGAAAACAGAGAGGTTGGATACCTCCGCTACACCAAGGGCAGGAGTTCCGAAGAACTGCTAAGAATCCTCTACAGAGATGCTGATCCATTCCTGACAAGGAGAGCCAACCTACTCAAGGTCCTTGCCGTTCTTCCAGAGCTTAGGGGGAGGATTCAGAGCGCCATACGCAGGAGACTCGCAGAGTATGAGTTCACAATACCCGAAAGCGTTTTGGAGGATCCATTTTTAGCGTACCGCTGGTACGACCTGATGAGAGACGCTAGGGATCTCTACGTTAAGTCCGTCCAGGAGGGGGTTCCAAAAGAGGACGCGCGCTTCATCCTACCCCAGGCTGTGAGGACGAAGATAGTTGTCACGATGAACCTCCGCGAGCTGAAGCACTTCCTCGGTCTGAGGGCCTGCGAGAGGGCCCAGTGGGAGATAAGGGAAGTTGCATGGAAGATGTTAGAGGAGATAGCGAAGAACGAAGAGCTTAGGCCGATAATAAAGTGGGCGAAGCTCGGGCCACGCTGTATACAGCTCGGCTACTGCCCCGAGGGCGAGCTTATGCCCCCCGGCTGCTGGAAGAGAACGAGGGAGAGATGGAAGGGACTGCTCTCTGCCGTTAGGGAAGATTGATTTTTGTTGTCATTTATTCAAATTTTCCAGAAATCTTCTGCATTATTTAGCACTTTTTCAGCCTTTCTGCCAAAAGATTGATAACCCCCCGCCCGAACTTTAGAGGGTGGTCAGCGATGGTGGAGGTACCTGATGCCGAACTCTTGATAAACCTGACGAACTTCGAGCTGATGTATGAAAGGGTAAAGAAAAATCTGGGAGAGGGCTCATAGGTAGGGGTCGGTGTAGAGGGGCCTCAGGAAGAGCTCAAAGGTAGCGACGGACATCTCTAAGCCCCAGTTCTCAAGGACTGTCGGATGAACCTCCCCGATAACCCCTATCACCTCCCCTCCGACGACTATTTTTCCAGCCCTGCCGGGAATGAAGCTCGGGTGTTCGACCTCTTCAAGCTCGTACTCAAAGCCGAGGTGCCTCATTACCGAGTCGAGTATTTCCTTGGCCTCCGTGAAGGTAACGCGCGGATGTGCCAGAGCAACCGCTAATTTGCTCTCGCTCACCGTTTTTGTTTCTCTGCTCTCATCTATCAGCGTCGCCTTCCCGACTTCAAAGATTTTCTGCGGGTATTCTTCGTGGGTGTTCTGGCTCAGAAAGTCGAGCAGGCTCGGCAAAAGCCAGTTCCTCAGGGCCGACCACTTCGGACTTACCGGGTTCTCTATCTCGACGAGCTCAGTCGGCGGGTGGTTGAAGTAGTCCGCGCACTCCTCAGGGTGCTCCCCGCAGGGGAGATGCATCTTTGAAAACTGGGCCTCCCTGTTGGTCAGGTTGAAGGTCATTACCTCCTGCAGGCCAAAGCCGACCATGAGTTCCCTCACGGCATCCTCAAAGTCAGTGAACTTGTCCCCCCTGCCCTGAACGGCAAGCTTAGGCTCTTCCGGCTCGATCTCGTTGTAGCCGTATGCTATTAGGACATCCTCCAAAACGTCCCTCGCGTGCATTATATCGTCGCGGAAGGCCGGATAAAGGAGCTTTGCCCTTCCATCTTCGAGTTTAACCCCGTACATCATCCTCTCAAGGAGCTCCTTTATTTCCCCGTCGCTCAGCTCAAGGCCTGCTAACTTCCTTATGTAGTCCAGCTCGACCTCGAAGGGCTTTGGCGTCAGGTCTGGTGTTTCAATCTCGAAGTCGGGGTAGATTACCTTCACGCTCCTGATTTTTCCACCGCGTTCAGATAAAGCAGTAACGACGACGTTCAAAGCCAGCATGATCTTCCTCAGATCCCACCCGGTCACGTCAACGAAGACGTTCTTAGTTTCGGTCGTTACCCTTCCTGTTATCTCGGAGTTGATAATCGGCGGCATCGAGAGTACTTTGCCCTCGCTGTCGACGAGGAGCGGGTAGTAGGGCTTGTGTTTTATCAGATGCCCGTACTCTTTCCCCTTCTCGTGCTTCTCAAGAATTTCCTCAAGCGTTAGCTCCTCGGTGAAGCCGAGGGGGACGAACTTTTCAGTCTTTTCTGCTGCCCTGTAATAGATTGGAGGCTTCACTCTGTCGAAGTCAAAGATGCCAATCGCTACCTCCCTTCTACGCCTTCCGAAGGTTAAGGCAACTTTCTCCTGGAGGTTTATCATCTGCTTTAACGCTTCTTCATCGAGTTTTAGGCCTTCAACTATGGCGTAGACACCGTAGGGACGTATATCCTTCAGCTTTTCGTCAACGTAAACCACAACGTCGCTCTTCTCCACTTTATACCTCGGAAGACCCTTCTCCATTCCGAGCGCCCACTTGATCTGCCTCGCTATCCCTTCTGCACTCCAGAGGTCGGGCCTGTTGGTGTCCTTTGAGTCGGCCTTGAAGTATATCTCCCCGTTCTCCTCCCAGAAGTCGTCGAGCTCGCATTTCGCATAGAGGAAGAGGTCTTCCCACTCCTCGACGGTGAAGCTCTTCCCGATGAGCCTTTCAAGGTCGGACTTCGAAACGTCGAACTTCGGCATGAACATCACCTCACCACACCAGCTTCGCTTCCCGGAGCCACCTCAAATCGTAGCTGAAGAGGTAGCGGATGTCGTCAATGCCGAGCTTGAACATGGCCAATCTGTCAATTCCTATTCCCCACGCTATTACCGGTGCGTCTATGCCCAAAGCCTTGGTCATCTCCTCGCGGAATATCCCGGCACCGCCAAACTCGACCCAGCCGAGCTCTGGATGGTAGGCGCTCATCTGGACGCTTGGTTCCGTAAATGGATAGTAGTCGGGCAGGAACTTGACTTTCTTCGCTCCCGCTATCTCCACCGCGAAGCGCTTCAGAATCCCCAGGAGGTGCCTGAAGGTTAAATCCTCGCCTACGACGAAGCCGTCCACCTGGTTGAACTCGATGAGGTGGGTCCTGTCTAAAACATCTGGCCTGAAAACGCGCTGAATCGTGAAGTACTTGCCCGGTATTTCAACGCCTTTAGCGAGCTGTCTCCCGCTTAGGGCGGTTCCGTGAGCCCTTGGCATCAGGAGCATGGCCCTCTCAGGAGACCAAGTATAGCCCCAGCCACGGGAACCGGCCAAACCGCGTTCATGGGCGGTCTTAACCCTCTCAACGAGCTCCTTCTCGGGTAGGTAACCGCTCTTCGGGTACTTGAGCTGGTAGGTGTCTGTCCACTCGCGGGCGGGGTGGTTTTGCGGCTGGAAGAGAGCGTCGAAGTTCCAGAACTGGGTTTCTATGAGGCTCTCAACGGTCATCTCGATGAAGCCCATCTCTATGAGCCTTCTCCTTATCTTGTCGAGGAAAGCCCTATAGGGTTGCTTCTTGCCCGGATAAATCCTCCTCACGGGGGCCCTGATATCAAAGCGCCTGAACTCAACCTCGCGCCATTTCCCCGACTTTATGAGCTCGGGCGTTAAAACGGAAACCTCTTTCTTCAGCTCGATGCCCTTCCTTACCAGCTCCTCCCCGGCGGGGGTTATCTCGACGGTTCTCTCGGTTACGGTTTCCTCCCCTCCAATCTTCCTCCTCTTGAGCTCCTTGAGCGGGACGAGCTTTTCTATCTCCTTCGCGGGCACGCTTCCCTTCTCTGCCAGAAGTTTTAGTGCCCTATCAATGGGCCTCTCCTCAGCTTTGAGCCCCTTCTCGGTAACCTCCAGAACGAGCTTTCCGTCCTCTTTCCTAACGCTCGCCCAGCCTTCCCTCCTGAGGAGGCCTACGATGGGCTTCAACTCATCCTCGCTGAGAACCTCCCTGAGGTCATCGAGCGTAGCTTTGCCCTTTTCCCTCAGAACCTTCAGGGCTCTCCACTCGGGAAGACCGATTTTAGCGTACTCCCTTCCGGTCTCGGTGAGCTTAACGACCTTCTCGCTCCTCTCGTGGAGCTTTGCTAAACCCTTCGCCTGAAGACCGAGAGCTGCCCTCATAACCGCTACCTGCTCAAGGCCCGTCTTCTCCACCAGTTCCTTGAATTTAGCCTTCTTGAGCTCTCCAAGTTTTATGAGCGTGAGTTTTTCCTGATAGCTTAGCTCCATACCCCCACCTCCGGTGGGGATGAGTGGGAGGACTTAAGAGAATTGCGGTGGTTCGGTTCATGCGGCACCGGGTGTTATGTTTATAAATGAATCCAGCGATCCGATGGGGAGGAAGATGGTGAGCAAACTGTTGGCCCTCGAAGCCTATCCAAACCTCAAAGACCTCGACTTCAGGTTGCTCAGGGCCGTTGAGCTCAAGATGAGGCGCTACATGTGGGTGCCCCTCGAGGAGATAGCGAAGTTCGCAAGGGTGGACGTTGAGACAGCTTCCTTCAGGCTGGGGAAGCTCGACAACTGGTCCCTGGTGAGGCGGAGGAGCGACATAGGCTACATCGGCTACCAGCTCACGATACACGGCTACGATGCCCTCGCGATAAAGGCTCTATCTAAGAAAGGGGTCATCGAGGCGATGAGCACGGCCCAGATAGGCGTCGGGAAAGACGCGGACGTTTACGTCGGGATAACGCCCTCGGGGGAGAGGGTCGCGGTTAAATTCAACAGAATAGGCGGGAGAACCGCATCGAGGAAAGCCGGCTATCACTCTAACGTCTTCCGCGACAAGCACCACACGAGCTGGCTCTACGTTTCGAGGCTCATAGCGAGGAAGGAGTACGACGCCCTGGTGCTCTTGAGCCCGATAGCGAGCGTCCCCAAACCAATAGCCTGGAACAGGCACGCCATCGTGATGGAATTCATCGACGGGAATGAGCTCGCAGAGCTCCGCGACACGGATTTAAGCAGGGAGGAGGCCAGAAAAGTCCTCGATAAGGTGCTGGAAGAATACCTGAAAGTCGTCCGCTTCGGAATAGTGCATTCGGACTTAAGCGAGTTCAACGTCGTCCTGCTGAGGGACGGCGGGATTATGATAATCGACTGGGCCCAGTACCTCCCGACGGCCCACCCGGAGAGCTACGAACTCCTGAAGAGGGACGTAACGGTCATACTCAACGCCTTCAGGAGGAGATGGGGGGTTAGGGTTTCCTTCGAGGAGGTCTGGCCCGAGTTTGAATCAGCTTGGACGGAGAGCAGGGGTGAGGGAGATGGTGATTAAGTACGAGCCCCTTAACAGAAGGGAGAGAATCGTGAGGCTGTTCCGGGAGGCCATAGAGGCCGAGAACAGGAACGACCTTGAGACCGCCAAGAGGAAGCTCGACGAAATTCTTCACGAGAGCTTTAAAGCCGAGCCCGAGTTCTACTTCGAGGCCTGCTTCCGCCTCGCGGACATATTCGTGCAGGAGGACAACTACCGCGGGGCAGTTAAGTGCGCCCTCCAGGCCATATCCCGGGCCCCGAGCAACGACCACTACCGCCTCGGCCTCAAGAGGCTCGGCGGGATCCTTGAGATAATGAAAGTGCGCGGGAGGCTCTCCGATCTGACCGAGAACATGGAGAGCACTCTGAAACTGATTGAAGAAGATGAGGAGCTCCACCGCTTTGTAAAGGCGCTGATAAGACTCGCAAGGGGAGAAAGAGTTGAGGAGAGCTTTTCCCTTGAGGAGTTCAACGAGGTAATAAGAGCCCTCTCAGGGTGAGCTCGACCTCTTCCCTTTTGGGCCGGAAGGGGTAGTTGTAGGGCTCCTTCCCCGGCCTCTCGTTGTAGTAGGGCCTGTTGCAGCCGGGACAGCCGTGGGTCGAGAAAACCTCGGCGGGAATCCTCGAAAGCTCTTCCTCAGAGAGCGAAAAGCCCGCTATGGAGTCTCCCTCGAAGACTATGGCATCTCCCATTCCCTTCTCTAAGAGCCACCTTGCCAGCTGTATCCTGCGGTAGCGCTCCATGGAAGGGGGCTTCGCCTTTTCAAGCCTCGTTCCCCTGATCGGTGTGAATGCGAAGAGGGAAACGTCCCCGCCAATCCTATAAACCTTTCTCATTGCCTCTACGAGCTCCCTGTCCGTCTCACCGAGGCCGACGATGATGTGAACGAGCGCCCTTCCAGTTCCGAAGACCCTAACAACGTCGCCGATAAACCTCCAGATTTCCCCCCAGCTCAGGTCGGGCTTTATCTCATTGAAGAGCCTCTCGCTCGCCACGTCGAGGCCGACGCCTATGTAGTCAACGCCAAACTCTCTGAACTCCTCAAGGAGTCCCCTCCCAACCGGGGTTATTGAGAGGGAAGCGGGGAGCCCCAGGGCAGATAGCTCGGAGAGCAGCTCAATCACATCCCCCTGCATCCTCGGATAATCAACCGTCTGGAGGCAGAGTCTTGAGAAGTTGCCCTTGGGCAGGTTCTCGATTACCTCATCAAGCTCAAAGGCCGGCCACGTGACGCGGGAGAGCTTTTCCCAGTTGGCTCTGCTTGAGCGCGCCTGGGCGCAGAAGGCACAGTCGTTCAGGCACTTCCCGGGCCAGTAGGTCATGAGGTAAGCCGTCGTCGGCTTAGCAAGGAGCTTCGCCCTTACGAGACCCATGGCTATCGCGGTGCCGTAGGAAACCCTAACCATTTCAACCATTTCCTTCACCCCCAACGAAACGGGGAAGGTGGAGTGTTAAAAGTGCCACCACCGCTATGGCCGGGAGCAGGGGGAAGACGCCGGCATAACCCCTGAGCTGGGCGACGTAGCCGAGGGAGACCTGACCTGCTAAGGTGCCGAGGTCGAGGAACATCGTGTAGACGCCCGAGCCCATCGTCCTTATCCTCTGGGGCAGGTTTCCTATCGCCATCACCTGCATCGCCGGGACGGAAAGGCCAAAGCCGGCCCCTATTATGGCCGCGCTCAGGTACGACCGCAGCGGAAGGGGGTAGAGGTAGAGGGAGGCATAGCCCCCGATAACTATGAGCATCCCCGTGGTCGCAACCGGGAGCGGCCCCCACCTGTCGGTCCCCTTTCCACCGGCCATGCGGGTTGCCAGCGAGAACGTGCCTAAAACCATCATGTAGTAGCCGAAGACCCTCTGGGGGAGCCTGAGAACCTTGTAGTAGGCGGGCAGAAAAGTTGTAACGCCCGAGTAGCTGACTGAGAAGAAGAACAGCGCCAGGGACACGCCGATGAAAGTGGCCGTAAGGAGCGCCCTGTAGCTCGCCCCCTCCCCAGATATGCCGTTTTCCCCATCAAGGGAAGTCCCGGCTTTCTTCCACGCCTCAAAGGCAAAGGCGGCCCCTAAAAGAGAGAAAACGGCGGTAAATGAAAAAGCCGCCGAAAAGCCCAGGGCGTCAGAGATGTAGCCCCCAAGCGCCGGCCCTATTATGTTCCCGAGGGAGAACATCATACCGCGCCAGCCGAGGGTTTCGCCGACCCTACCGGGAGGGGCCAGGTCAACGGCAGTTGAGAGGCTGGGCGGGAAGAAGAAGCCCATTGAAAAGCCGTGGATTGCCCTTCCTACCGCAAACAGGTAGATGTTGCCGGAGACTGCCGAGAGGGCGTAGAGGGTTCCTGCTAAGGCACCGAGCAGGTTCCCACCGACGAGGGCGTGGAAGCGGTAGCCCCTGTCCCCGACAGCCCCCCCGATTGGCTTTGAGAGGAGGGAAAGGCCGGAGGTAACGCCCGTTATGAGGCCGACGAGAAAAGGCTCGGCCCGAAGGCTGACCAGGAAGGGGGAGACCACAGGGGTCAAAACGCTTATCCCCAAGAAGAAAAAGAAGAGCGAGAGGTTGAGGAGCCAGACGCCCTTGAGCCAGTTCTCCACTAAACACCAGCCTCCGGTTCCTTCATGCCTTCCCTCATGAAGGCGTGGCTCATATGCCTCGTGTTCTTGGCAAAGCCGACGTTTCCGTTCGAGTCAACCATTATGATGCCCATCGTGTCCCTGCCAAAGTACTTCGTTGCGAGGCTTATAGCGGCCTCACTCGCGGCCTGAGCGTCCATGCCCAGGCGAACGAAGTCGGTGGCGCTTTTAGCTAAAGCGAGCTTTATCGCCACCTCGCCGAGCCCCGTGCATGAAGCTCCGGCAACTTCGTTGGCGTAGGTTCCGCCACCTATTATTGGAGTATCGCCGACCCTGCCGAAGACCTTGAGGAAAACGCCGCCCGTTGATGTGCCCGCAACCACCTCCTCGCCGTCGAAGGCCACCGCCCCAACCGTGCTCCTGAGCAGTTCGGGGTACTCCTTTATCAGCTCGTTGAGCTTCTTCCAGTGCCTGGTTTCTCCCTTCTCAAGGAGCTTTTTCCTCAGCTCCTCCCACTGCTTCAACCGCTCCTCGGTTACTGGGTCGTACTCCTCAAAGCCGAGCAGGCGGGCGAACTTTACGGCACCCTCGCCAGTTAGGAGCACGTGGTCGGTTCTCTCCATCACCTTCCTGGCGACGCTTATCGGGTTCTTAACCCCCCAGATCCCAGCTACCGCGCCTGCCTCAAGGGTCTTCCCGCGCATTATTGCAGCGTCCATCTCAACCCTGCCGTCGAGCGTCAAAACGCTCCCGGTTCCGGCGTTGAAGAGGGGATTGTCCTCAAGGGATTTAACCGCTTCCTCAACGGCATCGAGGGCGGAGCCGCGCTTAAGCTCTCTCCAGCCGGCTAAGAGGGCTTCCCTGACGCCAGCTATGACCTTTGGAATTCTGTCCTCCTTCCTTATCGTCCCGGCACCGCCGTGAACTATTATCGCAACCATGTGGGGCACCCGATAAAAAAGAGGTCGAAAGGTTAAAAGGCTTATCTTTTTCCGGCCCTCCTCGATGACCAGCCGGTGGCCCCCCCGGGAGCGGCCGCTGTTTTGAATATTTTTCGGCCTTGAACAACTTTTTCCGAGCCACAAGTTTTATACCCTCTCCCCAAATCCCTGTGGT
Source organism: Thermococcus sp. (assembly GCF_026991495.1). Lineage (GTDB taxonomy): Archaea > Methanobacteriota_B > Thermococci > Thermococcales > Thermococcaceae > Thermococcus. The sequence goes on from NZ_JALXBJ010000088.1 coordinate 12,282, forward strand.
GGTCATCATGGAAGCGGCCGAGAGCCCTTTGACCGCGTCATCCCGTCATCTTAAAAAACGGGAGAGAAAGCTCCTCATGGGCAACGAGGCGATAGCCTACGGCGCCCTTGAGAGCGGTGTCGTCTTCGCAACAGGCTACCCTGGAACGCCCTCAACGGAGGTCGTAGAGACGATAGCCCATCTCCACCCGGAGGTCTTCGCAGAGTGGGCGCCCAACGAGAAGGTTGCCCTGGAGGAGGCCGCAGGGGTTGCCTACACCGGCTTAAGGGCGCTCGTCACGATGAAGTGCGTGGGTTTAAACGTCGCCGCCGATCCCCTCATGAGTTTGGCTTACTCGGGAGTTGAGGGAGGTCTCGTTGTCCTCGTGGCGGACGATCCAGGCCCCCACACATCCCAAACGGAGCAGGACGACCGCTACTATGGAAAACTCTCCCTGCTGCCAGTTCTTGAACCAGCTGACCCCCAGGAGGCCCACGACCTGATAAAGTACGCCTACGAACTGAGCGAGCGCTATAAGGTTCCGGTGATCTTCCGAACGACGACGAGGGTTAACCACACGACGGCCGATGTGGAGGTCGGCGAGTTCATCGAGCTCGACAGGAAGCCGGTCTTCAAGAAGGACATTGAGAGATACGTAAGGGCCAGCATGGAGGGCAACAGAAAGCGCCATAGGTGGCTCAACGAGACCTTAGCTAAGATAGAGGAGGAGTTCAATTCGATGCCCTTCAACTGGACCGAGGGGAAAGAAGACGCCAAAATCGGAATAATCGTCGAAGGCGCACCCTACAACTACGTGAAGGAGGTCCTGCCGGAGGTTAACGCTGAGTTCAGGGTACTCAAGCTCTCAACTCCACACCCGCTCCCGAGGAAGCTGGTCGTTGAGTTCCTGAAGGGCCTTGACTACGCGATCGTTGTGGACGAGGGGGCTCCGTTCCTTGAGGAGGAGGTTAAGGTCGCGGCCTACGAAGCCGGCTTAAACGTCCCGATTTACGGCAAGAGGACTGGGCATCTACCCCTTGAGGGAGAGCTAACGCCCAGTCTTGTGAAAAACGCCCTTCTCAGACTCATTGGTGAGGCGGAAGAGGCCTACGAGAAGCCGGAGGAGATAAAGCTGGCGGAAAGCTTGGCACCAAAGAGACCGCCAGTGATGTGCCCCGGCTGCCCCCATCGCGGGAGCTACAGGGCCGCGTTAGATGCCCTCAGGGACCTGAAGCTCGGCCGCTATAAAGTTCCGATACACGGCGACATAGGCTGCTACGCGTTATCGCTCCTCCCACCCCTTGAGGCCATCTGGACGGAGTTCGTCATGGGCGCGAGCATCAGCCTGGCGAACGGCCAGAGCATCGTCATGGACAAGAAGATCATAGCGACGATCGGGGATTCAACGTTCTTCCACAACGGGATACCTCCCCTGATAGACGCCGTCTACAAGAACCTGAACGTTTTGGTAATGATCCTCGACAACAGGACAACCGCGATGACCGGCCACCAGCCGCACCCGGGAACCGGCGGAAGCGAGACGGGCAGGAAGTTCAACGAGATAGACATCGAGGCGCTGGTTAAAGCGCTCGGTGTCAAGTACGTGAAAACGGTCGACCCCTACAACCTCAAGGAGACAAGGGAGGCGATAGAGGAGGCCATGAAGGTCGAGGGGCCTGCAGTGGTGATAGCGAGACGCGAGTGCGTCATCCCGGTGATAAGACGCGGGGAGATCGGGGAGAAGCCAATAGTCGTCGAGGACAGGTGTACGGGCTGTAAAGCGTGCATACTCCTGACTGGATGTCCGGCGCTAATCTACGACCCCGAGACTAACAAGGTCAGGATAGACGAACTCCTCTGCACCGGCTGCGGCGTCTGCAACCAGACGTGCCCCTTCGACGCCATAAAGTTCCCGAGCGAGCTGAAGAGGGGGGCTTAGCCCCTTACTATTTTTAGGGCTTCAAAGTCAGCATCGAACGTGGCAATCAACACTAAGTGGGGAGGGTTAAATCTCTCTCATTCCCTCCATACTTCCAAGACCATGTACCTTCTCACGAGCGGGTTTGGATACAGCTCCCAGCCGATTCCCTCAGTTTTTGCCTCAATCTCCCCGAAGAGACCGCCCTCGCGCGGATCGAGGCTCTCGCCGTAGATCTTTCCGGGGCGGAGCTCGACGCCCATGTATCTGGGAAGTCCAACAACGATCCTGCCTTCATTCCTTGCGCGCTCGATGGCCCACTTGGCCGTGTACAAACCGGAGTAAATCTCCGCTATCCGCACCGGGACGCTCGATTTCCCGATGGCTACCATCTCGATACCCGTTTCTTCCCAGAGCCTCTTTGCCAGTGGCTGGAGATCCTTAGCGAGGTCCTTCCACACCTCCTTTCCGCGGTCGGTTATGGTCAAAGCGTCTATTGTCGGCTCGTCGAGCTTCCTGACCTCTATGCCGCCTATCGTCGAGTCGAGGTGGATCACATCCGGTCTCAACTTCATCGCGAGTTCAACCGCGAGAAAGGCCTCGTCCCTCACGGCCTGCCTTCCGCTCATGTCGTAGTTGAAGGGATCGGCGTACCTGACCTCGCTGAGCGTCGCCGTCCTGTAGGGCTTCTCAACGAGGACGGCCACCGTCGCTATAAGCCCCACCGGGTTGTAGGCATCGTCGAGCAGGGCGCCACCGGTATCGGCTGCGATTATCCTCATAGAGCATCACCCATCTCAAAGCCCGGATTTGAGGTATCTAAGAAGCTCCTCAGCGCTCTCACGGGCAGGCTCTCCCCCAACTTCCTCCTCCAGGGGGAGCAGGAGGGCCCGCCTTTCAGGGAACCTTATTTTGAAGGACTCACGCGCCACCGCGGGGGACATCAAACGGCCCGTCTCCCTGTAAACGGCGGCCACGATGAGCATGCTGAGTGCCTCAAGCTCACCCGATGGTTCTTCAAGCTTTCTCTCAGCCATTTCCAAGAGGTTCCGGAACACACCGTCCGAGGCTCCCACCTTGTCCACCTTAGCTTTATAACTCCAAGAGTGTAAAAAACCTAACGGTGGCGATGAACAGGGAAAAACTGGGGAAAGCAACGTGGGCGGCGGTCGTGCTGGTGATCCTCTACGTATCCTGGAAGACCGTGGAGCCCCTGGTCACCGCCATATTCTTCGGGGTAGTCTTGGCCTACCTGGTCTACCCGATCCACCGATTGCTGAAGGGCAGGATAGGGGATTACTACTCCGCCATTGCTCTGACGGTTCTCATGCTCTTCATCGGCGGTCTCCTCTTCGCGCTCATGGCCCTCGTCTCGGTGAACCTCCTCCAGACCTTCTACCACAGCCTGAGTGACGTAATGAACTGGCTGACGGCCCTGAACCTGCCGCCGTCCATCGGAAAGTTTGTCTTCGATACGAGGACGCAGCTCCTGCCCCGCGTTTCTGATTACGTATCTTCATTCACCTTCTCCATACCAGGCTACCTCCTCCAGCTCACGGTCCTGGTCTTCACCTTTTACTACTCCCTCGTCTACAGCGACAGGGTGCTGCCCTTCATAATGAGCCTCGCCCCACCGGAGCGAAAGAACCTCTTGGAGGAAGCGGTGGGAAGGCTCGACAGGACAATGAGCGCCCTCGTAAGGGCCTGGCTCCTCCTCAACCTCGCCAAGAGCGTTCTCATGACCATCGGCTACCTCCTTTTCGGGGTTTCAGACGTGTACACCGCGGTGGTCGCGGGCTTCCTGACCTTCGTCTTCAGCTTCGTCCCCCTCCTCGAAGGCTGGATGCTCTGGGTGGCCGCGGCGGTGTACTTCGTGATCCACGGGAGCATCATAAGGGCAGTCGGCATATCAATCTACGGCTTCGCCCTCGTCTCCCCCCTCCCAGATTACACAATAAGGCCGATGCTTGTGGCCAGGGACGCCGATCTGGACGAAACCTTGGTCTTCGTTGGGATGCTTGGGGGGGCCTGGGCCTTTGGACTAAAGGGCATCCTCCTCGGCCCGATAATCCTGAGCATGGCCCTCGTTTTGATAAAAGAGTGGAAGGAAAGGCATGCCCTTCAGACTGAGGAGCAGTCAACGAGCTTAACGCCGGCGGATTGAAGCTCTTCAAGCGCCTTTTCCTCGTCGGCCGGGTTTATGCCCTTAACGGCGTCCCTGATGAGGTAGGTCTCAAAGCCCTCCTTCACTGCGTCGAGTGCCGTCGCCCTAACGCAGTACTCCGTCGCAACGCCGCAGACGTAGACCCTCACGACACCCTTTCCCCTGAGGATCCCGCTCAGCCCGGTGCCTTCAAAACCCGAGTAGGCTTCCCTATCCGGTTCCGTGGCCTTTGATACCACGATGGCGTCCTCGGGAAGCTCAACGACGAACTCCGCTCCCGCCGTGCCCCTGACGCAGTGTCTCGGCCAGGGCCCTCCCCTCTCCCTGAAGCTCATGTGGTCGGGCGGGTGCCAGTCCCTCGTGGCCACAACGAGGGCTCCCCGGGACTTGAACTTCCGTATGCACTCCTCGACAACCGGTATAATCCCGTCCGCACCGGGCACCGGAAGGGCTCCTCCAGGCATGAAGTCCCTCTGCATGTCAACAACTATGAGCGCTTCTCCTGGCATCGTCCCCACCAATTCACCGTACCTTCGAAAGCTCAAAAGGCTTTCCAGTCCCCTCACAGCTCAAGCCTGTCCCTGAAGGCCGACATGTCAAGCCCCCTGTCGAGGCCGAGGAGGTACAGGAGGAGCTTAACGTCAAGGTTGCCGTACCGCTCGGAGAGCCTCTCCGCCTCCTCAAGGGTCTCCTCCCTGGACCATCCCAGCTGGGAAGAAACGTAATCCAGCATTTCCTCAAAAACGTCCGGGGCCTCACCGAGCTTCTCCTCAACGACGACGAGCTCCCCTTCTTCCTCCACGAGGAGCCCCTCTTCGATCCACTTCCTTATCGAGGTTTTGGCCTCGGAGGGACTCATCAAGCGGAGGGTGAAGGACAGGAGGCCGATGAGCTCCCGGCGGGAGAACCTGCTGCCGCCCTTAACCTTCATGGCGCTCTCCAGGGGGTGCACGGGATCACCGCTGGATGTTGTTTAAAGGGCTATAAAAACGTGGCGATGGAAAATGGAGCCGGGACCGGGATTTGAACCCGGGACCTGGGGATTACGAGTCCCCCGCCCTACCGAGCTAGGCTACCCCGGCAAAGGCCGATTGAAAAATGGGGGGATGCTTTATAAGCTTTTCCCGCTCAGGGCTTCGGCATGGTAAGGGCTATGAGGAGCACGTAAACGCTGACGAGGAAACCTATCGCCGTGGCCAGCTGAATCCCCTTGACGTTGATGCCCTTCAGGCTCTCATGGACTTTGATCCTGTGGCCCTCCGTGACGTTCCCGATGAGGGCGGCGAGCACTATGCCGGCCAGGGCATCGTAGAGCCAGTGGTGGCCGAGAAAGAGGGTTGAGAAGGGAACGAGGGTGTTGAGGGCTATCAAAGCTGCGCCCCAGATATTTTTCCTGTACTTCCACAGGGTCAGGATGTTAAGGGCCGCTATCGTGTTGTGAAGTGAGGGGAGGACGAACTCCTCCTGCGTTAGGTACGTTGAACCAGGGGAGAAAACGCTTATGTGGTAAACGTGGTGGGGAGCGTAGACGTGGAAGAGCATGTAGGCGCCGCCGCACGTGACGTATGCGAGCAGGTACCGGGCGGCGAGCTCGTCCGAAAGGGGCAGGTCGCGCCAGTACATGAGAACGAAGAACACCGTTAGGGCTATGGAGCCCGTAAAGCCTATGTAGTAGGTTCCCTTCATGAGGTAGTAGAGGGGGGGCACTGAGTGGACAAAGCTGATGAGGGAGAGTACGAATGGCCTTGAGGTGAAGGGTAGCCTCAGGAGCGCCCCAGTCACGTCCCTGCTGTATTTCTCAACAAATGAGTACATGAAGGTGAAGGCCATCCAGCCGAAGTAGAGCAGGAGGAACACGTCAAGCCTTATTAGCACCTCCTTATCATGCAGAGCCCCCAGAGACCCTTTGAGTCCTTTCAGTGAAGGTCTCGCCCCCATGCATTTCCCCCTGTTCTACTACCGAATAGTCTTTTTAACCTTTTTTGAAGTTGTACGTAAAGCCTTTTTAAAGATAGGGCAGACGGTGAACGGTGGTCTCAATGGAGGTTGAGGTTCCAAACTACGGCATGGTTAAGTTTAGCGCGGTTCTCTTCGACCTCAACGGAACCCTCGGTGAAGCTGGGAGGGTGAGTAAGGAGGTGAAGGAACTCCTCAGGAAGCTCTGCGAAAGGTACACCGTCGTGATCCTCAGCTCCGACACCTTTGGAACCCTAGGTGAGGAGATGGAAGGCCTTCCCGTAAGGATCGAGAGGGTGAGGGACGGGGTTGAGAAGGCAAAGATAGCAGGAACCTACAGCCCATACGCCGCCGTTGGAAACGGCAACAACGACGTGGCGATGCTCGAAGCCGCTGAGCTTGCCTTCTGCGTAATCGGGCCAGAAGGAGCAACGGTGGATGCACTCCTCGCCAGCGACATCGCCGTCAGGGATGTAAAAGACGCAATGGAAATGCTCCTGGACGAGAGAAAGCTCGTCGCAACCCTCAGGAGGTAAAGGGTCAGCCTTCGAGCATGGCCTCCCCTATTCTCTCCCTCTTGTCCCGAACCTGCTCCCAGAGCGAGCTAAAGTTTTCCACGACCCTCTGAAGGGCGAGCTTTAGATCCCTCGTCCTCGTGAAGAAGGCCACCTTGTTGGTTCTGTCCCTTATCCTCAGGAAGTTTGGACCCATTCTGAAGGCGGCGAGGACGTCAACGTCGAGGAGCTGGCTCACGACGGCCTTGAACTTCCTCGGATCCCCATGTTCCTCCTCAAAGTCCTTGGCTTTGTTGGGCCTCTTTTCGAGGAGTTTAATCCTCCCGTCCTCGCAGACCTCATAGACCGCGAAGAACTCTGAGTCACCGTAGTGCGCGTCAATTAAATGCCCCTCATCCTCCATTCCAAAGGCGACCCTGAGACACCTCGTCATAGGCACCACCGCCACGCCATCCAGTCCGGGGCTTATAAGGGTTAGGGATGCCGAAAAGTTTAAATGGTGTGCATATGCACAAAATAATGGAGGTGATATGTATGAGGGTCGCGGTTCCGACGAATGGTGGAGGTAGGAACGACACCGTTGCACCGGTCTTTGCACGTGCCCCAGCCTTCTACATAGCGGAGGTGGACGAGAAGGGCAACGTTATCAACGAGAAGGTCATCCAGAACGGGGCTACGATGGCCGGCGGAGGAGCCGGTCCAATAGCGGTTCAGACGCTCATCAACGAGGGCGTTGAGGCGATAATAGCACCACAGGTGGGCCCGAACGCCCTCGGAGCGATACAGGCAGCGGGCATGAAGCTCTACCAGGTCGCCCCTGGAACTCCGGTTGAGGAGGCGATAAAGGCAGTCGTCAGTGGAACTGCCCGCGAGTTCACCCTGCCTGCACCGGCTGCACCAACCGCTCCAGTGCCCCCCACTGCTCCGACTGCTCCAACGCCGGCCTACGGTCCGTACCCCGCTCCGGCTTATGGCTTCGGCTGGGGAAGAGGCTGGGGCAGGGGAAGAGGATTCGGAAGAGGATGGGGAAGGGGCAGAGGCTGGGGAGCGAGGCTCGGCTACTGCCCGTGGACAGGTCAGCCGAGCAGGAGAGCGTGGCTCGCAAGGTTCTTCGGCTGGTGGTGAGCTCTTTTTCCCCTTTTGATCTGTATGGCATCAGGGGGCTAAAAAATGCCAAGGGGGATGGGTAGAGGCTACGGCAGGGGGAGAGGGTTCTACCCCCTCCGCGGGGTTTACTGGCTGGTCGAGATTCTCATACTGCTTGGCGTCCTCTACTTTCTGCTGAAGCTCTTTCTCGTGGCCCTTCCGTACGCCCTCGGTCTGCTGGTGCTCCTCCTACTATGGAAGCTCATCAGGGCGCGCCCCAGAGCGTTCGGGCCGTTCTGAGCGTATGCAAACTTTTTTAAGTTCGGTCGTCCTAATTTTTGCGGAGGTGATAGGATGAGGATCATAGTTCCAACCTTAACCGGGGGTCTCGACGACAGGGTGAACCCGGCCTTTGGGAGAACTCCAACCTTTACGATAGTCGACGTGCAGAACGGCACGATAACCAACGTCCAAGTGCTCCCGAACCCCGGCTACACTCAGCCGAGAGGTGCTGGAGTCACCGCGGCCCAGTTCGTTATTGATCAGGGCGCCGATGTCGTAATCTCCGGTGAGTTCGGGCCGAACTCCTACGGCGCCCTTCAGGCTGCCGGGATAAGGATGGTCTCCGCGCCAGCGACCATGACGGTAAGGGAGGCCGTTGAGGCCTTCCTTAGAGGAGAGCTCTCAGGCCCGGTTATGGGGCCTGAAGGCGGTGGAATGGGTGGTTACGGCGGCTACGGCCCCGGAATGGGCAGAGGAAGGGGCCGCGGAAGGGGAATGGGCAGAGGACGTGGAAGGAGCGGCTGGTAGCTTTTGCCCTTTCATATTCCCTTTGCTCCCATTGACAGGGGATTAATAGCACACTTCAGAACTGCATTTTCTTTTGAAATTCCCGCCTTCTTGATAGGGGGTCCTGTTGGGATAGTGTTATTAAGCCAAGCACGGTATTGTTCCACTATGGATTGCGCAAGGGGGCCATATAATGGGGTGCAGAAGAGCCTTGCTCGCACTGTCGTGGGCTTTTCTGCTGGTGCTCAGCCTTTTGACCGCCCCAAAGTTGGTTGAGGCCGGTCATCTGGGTGAACCCAGCACAACCTGGGCGGCAGTGTATGGGGGAGTAAGTAGCAACGGGGCAAACAGGGTTACCATCAGCGACGCCAATGCGATCGCCATTGCCCCGAACGGTGACATTATAATTGCGGGAAACACCTTCGGCTTCGGTGCTGGGGGCTCTGACGTCTGGGTTCTCCGTTTGAGTGGAAACGGTAGTATTATCTGGCAGAAAACCTTCGGTGGAAGCGATGACGATTACGCCAACGCGGTTGCCATTGCCCCGAACGGTGACATAGTGGTAGTCGGGGACACCTCAAGCTTTGGAAATGGGGGATGGGATACGTTGGTCATAAGACTCGACGGCAGGGGGAACGTGAAGTGGCAGAGAACCTACGGCGGAGAGGATGATGAGTACACAAACGCCGTCGCCATTGCTCCGAACGGTGACATCATAACGGCTGGAAGCACCTCAAGCTTTGGGGCAGGCAACGCGGATGTCTGGGTCATGAGACTAAGCCCCAGTGGGGACGTAAAGTGGCAGATGACATATGGGGGAACGGGGGACGACGAAGCCTACGGGGTCACCCTAACCCCGGGCGGGAACATCGTCGTTTCGGGCTACACCGAGAGCTTCGGCGCAGGCGATTGGGACGCATGGATCCTCCGTTTGAAGGGAAACGGAAGCGTTATCTGGCAGAAAACCTACGGTGGAAAGGGGAGTGACGAAGCCAACGCGGTTGCCATTGCCCCGAACGGTGACATCATCGTTGCCGGAGACACGTCGAGCTTCGGTGCCGGCGCCTCTGACGTCTGGGTTCTCCGGCTTGATGGGGATGGAAATGCTAAGTGGGAGAAGGCCTACGGGGGAAAGAAGGATGATTACGCAAATGCAGTCTCTCTGAGTCCCAGTGGGGACATAATCGTGGCTGGGGGCACCTACAGCTTCGGGGCAGGGGGAAAGGACATCTGGGTTCTCAAGTTAGACAGCGAGGGAAACGTGGAATGGGAGAAAACATACGGAGAAAAACACGACGATACTGCCAATGGAGTTACCTTTGCCCCAAACGGTGACATCCTTATAGCCGGCCGGACATACATCCCCGGCTCTGGCGCTGAGGCATGGGTCATCAGGCTTGGGGGAAACGGAGGGTTCGAAATTAAGCATCCTCCCTTCAAGTGCGGCGTTGGCACAGAGGCAAAGGTCTCTGATGTAAAGGCCGCCGTGAAGGAGGGCAGCGCCCAGGTCTCCCCCAGTGAGACGTTGGCAGTAACTCCCAAAGCCGTAGTCAGCTCCTCGAACGTTAAGGCAGTTTACCTCCCATCCTGCGAGCCCACCGTAACCTCAACCGCCAGCGGGACGACAGCGTCCAGCTCATCGTCGGCTCCCTCGTCCATAACAACGGCCTCGATTCACCTCCCCTCGGTGTCCTCTTCCGAATCCCCTGGGTCTTCTTCAAGCAGTTCTCTGAGTGGCTCCACCACTAAAAAAGGCCGCGGCATCTGCGGGCCCGCCGCGCTCATAGGCCTCGCCATCGTTCCGATCTTCCTCCGCAGGAGACGCCGCTGAGCGGCTTCCCTTTTCACCTTTTCGATATCCATTTAAATGGTGCCCGCCAACTATTCCGGGGTGATGAACGTGACGAGGAAGCTCTACTACGAGGACGCCTATCTGAAGGAGGCCAAAGCGAAGGTCTTAGAGGCCAGGGGCAACGCACTCCTGCTCGACCAGACAATTTTCTACCCGACCGGCGGTGGCCAGCCGCACGACAGGGGGACGATAAGCGGCGCTGAAGTCCTCGACGTTTACAAAGACGATGCCGGAAACGTCTGGCACGTCGTTGCCGAGCCGGAGAAGTTCAGGCCCGGCGATGAGGTCGAGCTCAGAATAGACTGGGACTACAGGTACAAGCTCATGAGGATCCACAGTGCGATGCATCTTTTAGAGCACGTCCTCAACGAAGTCCTTCCCGGGAAGTGGGAGCTCTACGGGAGCGGGATGAGCGCCGAGAAGGGCCGCTACGACATACTCTACCCGGAGAACGTCAACAAATACAAGGAGAAAATCATCGAGGCCTTCAACCGCTACGTCGATGAGGGTGGCGAGATGAAGATTTGGTGGGAAGGGGAAACGCGCTACACCCAGATAAGGGACTTCGAGGTCATCCCCTGCGGTGGAACCCACGTCAGGGACATAAAAGAGATAGGACATTTGAGGAAGCTCAAGCGCTCCAGCCTCGGAAGGGGAAAGCAGAGGCTTGAGATATGGCTTGAGGGATGATGAACCGGTGGCTCTCTTGGACTTCGAGCCCTTCAAAGTAGTTCCAGTTGGCTATGTGAGGAAGGACAATAGTGAAACCTTCATCGAGATCCTCCCAGAGTTCAGGGAAGCTGTGGACGGCCTCCGCGAGGACGACTGGATAAAACTAATCCTCTGGTTCCACGAAAGCGAGGGGCCGAGGAGGAAAATCCTGAAGGTTCACCCCCACGGCAACCCGAAGAACCCTCTGACCGGGGTCTTCGCGACCCGCTCCCCCTACAGGCCCAACCCGATAGCCCTTTACACCGTCAGGATTCACTGCATAAGCGACGGAAAGCTCTACATAGACTGGATAGATGCCAAGAACGGAACCCCTGTTGTTGACATCAAAATCTTCGTTGAGAGATACGATTGTCCAAAGGAGGTGCCCATAGAGGAGAGGGAAGCCCACATCAGGGAGGGCCGGATGATAGGCGAGGTGAACGTAATCCCGAGGAGGAGCGAGCACCTCGACGAGCTTGAGGAGGTTTCTCCAGAGGAATACGACGCGGTTATCCTTGAGATAGGGCCGAAAACGACGACGCTAACGGCCAAAGAACTCGTTGAACTGATAGATGGCCTAAAAGAGGTCTATGAGAACCTCCCCGTGGAGATAAAGGACAAGCTCAGAAGACGTGGAGGGCGCTCGCCTTGAACCCCGCGTAGACCTCCTTCCCAGTTCTTATTCCAAGCTCAATGAGAGAGGAGCGCGTTATGAAGGCCGAAATGGACAGGCCCGAGGCGTTGAGGCGGAGCCTCACAACGGGCCCGAGCTCCTCAACTCCCTCAACCCTCGCCCTCAGGACGTTCCTGACGGAGGTTTTCATCGGTTGGGTGGAGATTATCACGTCTTCCGGGCGGAGGCCGACGCGGACTTTCCCCTCGGCCTCCACCGGGAGCTCTATCTCGATGCCGTTGATCCTTAGCTTCCTTCCAAAAGCGGTTCCCTCTATGATGTTCTCGAAGCCGAGGAACCTCGCAACCCTCTCGCATTTCGGCCTCGAAAAGACATCCCTAACGTCCCCCACCTGAACGAGTCTTCCGTCGAGCATTACCCCGACGCGGTCGCCCAGGCTGACGGCCTCCTCGAAGGAGTGGGTAACGTGCAAGGTCGTGAAGCCGAGCTCTTTCCTCCAGCGCTTCATCTCGTTGATGAGCCTACCCCTCGTCTGGACGTCGAGGTTTGCGAAGGGCTCGTCTAGGAGTATCAGCGGGGGCTCGATGACGAGTGCCCTCGCGAGGGCAACGCGCTGCTGCTCGCCACCGCTCAGCGTTCTGGGCTTCCTCTTCAGGAGGCTCTCGATGCCGAGAACTTCAACTATCTCCCCAACTCTCCTCTCTATTTCAGCCTTCGGGAGCTTCCTGAGTTTGAGGCCAAAGGCTATGTTGTCGTAAACGCTCATGTTTGGGAAGAGGGCGTAGCTCTGGGGGACGTAGGCCAGACCCCTCTTCTCCGGTGGCCATCCGGTAACGTCAACCCCGTTCAGGAGTATCCTGCCGGAGTCAGGGCTTATGAGGCCGGCTATCACCTCAAGGAGAACGGTCTTCCCGGCACCGCTCGGCCCGAGAATTATGAAGTACTCGCCCTTCGAGACCGTGAATGAAACGCCCCTTAAGTGGAAGTCGCCGTAGTCCCTGGAGACATTTTGCACGTTAAGCATGTTCTCACCCAGTGAGGAAATCGAGAAACGTTTTCAAACCGGATTCATTTAAAAATTCTTTCACAACTTTAGGGTTTTTCCTGATCATTTCCTCGATAAAGTTTCTATATAAGCCCGAAAGTGAGTCTCCTGTATAGTTTTTAGCGATTGCCAAGAGATGCATGATGTCTTTCGGCATGAGCTTTCTTCCCAGCTCTACAGTTAGTTGGCCTATCGAACCTTCGAGCTTTGAGAGGGTGCTCTCTTTTCTGGCGAGGAGGGCTATCAGAAGCTCAAGTTCTTTTTTGGCTTCGAGGTTTTGTTCATCAATGGTGACGTTCCCAACACCAAAGGGAACAACTTTTACCCCATTTACAAGGAGATAGCCATCCTTCACCTCCGACTCAAACTTTCTTAAAGTGCTCTTGGCCCAGTTTAAGACATCCTCCTCGGTATCAACGTCTCTAGCTACCCCCATGAGAGCAGGCAACTCCTCGAACCTGTTCAAGCCCTTAAAGATTGCACTAAGAGCCCTTTTGATTTTATCTTTTCCATTGGCATGTAATACGACTAACAGGGTTTCACCCTTAGTTAGGCAGATGGGTCTTGAGATGTCGTTATCTCTCGAAAAGGGCAGGATTTCACATACCTCTCTGTTTTCTCTGAACCTGTAGAAGTGTTCTATCAGGGGAAGAAAGAAGCTAACATCAGTCCTGCCTTCCAAGAGCAAAATCCTCACTTCCATATCTCATCCCCTCAAGTCGACTCCAAGGGTTTCCCTAAGCTCCCTTGACTCCTCGAAGGTCTCTATTGACGCCTTAACGTCCCCGTCTTCCCGTCTCATATAAATGACTCGCCCATCAATGTTTTTCTTGAGGCCTTCACTTAGGAGGAGGTCCATTAACTCAAGACTATGGGTCGTTAGGAATACCTGAACGTTGTTCTCTTTTGCCCCTTTAAGGAGGGTTTTAGCTATGACCCTCAAAGACTTGGGATGGTGGAAGGCCTCAGCCGAATCTATGAGGAGGTATCCCCCTCTCAAAAGTGACGACAGGAAGGCTATAATCATGGCGTTTTTGAATCCCTCCCCCATCAGGTAATAGGGATAAACGCCGTATTCTGTTTCAACGTGAAGTATCCACTTATTTGCTTTAAATAATGGGCTGAAACCTTCGACCTCTGGATAAGCCTCTCTAAGAATTCTCAAGCTGTCCTTCACGACTTTCTTCTCGTATGCGTAAGAATAAAGGCTCTCAACGTATCCAAACTTACGAAGGGTGAAGGGAGTTACAAACTCAAAATTTAGATTGGGGTCAAACTTTGAGGAGAGCAGGAACGAAGACAGCACACTCGAATCAACGAGATTGTGCATTTGAAATCCGGTATCTAATTTTGGTGACTTTTCATCAACCTCTCTCAGCACAATGTGAAAAGTTGGTAATGCATTAATGCCTTTGACCTCTTTTTTTAATGTGAGTATCCAGGGGATACCATTCTGCACCGCCTCAATCCTCACAAATTCGGCCCCTATGTGGAACAAATCTTCTACTGCCTGAGGCCCGTACCACCCCCTCCACATCAGAATCTCCTGAAGGAGACTCCTGAATGATTGAATTCCCCCGAAGGCACCCAAAAGAAGGGATAACCCCTCAAGTACACTCGACTTGCCCGCGTTGTTTTTACCAGCAATAACATTAACTTGGCCAAGATTGTTGAGTTTCAATTCCATTATACCCCTAAAATTCTCAATTGTAAGAGATGTTATCATGAGCATCCCCTTTTATTATTGAATGTTTAGCCCACTTAAAGCTTTATCCTCAAGCATTTTTGGCCCTCCCGACGAGCCAGCGCAGGAGCACGAAGATTCCGAGGCTCAGTGAGACCATCAAAACCGCTATTGGGCGCGATGACCTGAGGCCGTAGTTGTTGAAGTACTCAAGGATGAGAACCTGGGCCGTCTTCGGGTAGTAGGCAACAACGAGTATTGCACCGACCTCGCTGACCGCTCTCGCCCACGTCATTATCGCACCGCTCGCTATGCTCGGGAAGGCGAGGGGCAGGGCTACCGAGGCGAAGGCCCTCAGCCGGGACGCTCCGAGGGTTCTGGCAACGCCCTCAAGCTTCTCGTCTACCGCTGAAAAGCCGTCCCTTGAGGCGTTTATAGTGAAGGGGGCGGAGACAAAGAGCATGGCGGAGATTATGCCGAGGTAGTTGTCGAGGATGGCCCTTGAAAAGGTCACGAGGAGCATTATGCCCACGACCGAGTGGGGGATAACGATGGGGACGTCAATGAGGGCCTGCACAAAGCTCTTTCCCGGGAACTCTTCCCTAGCTAGAACGTAGCCGAGGGGAACACCGAAGAGAAGGGCTATTAAAGCTGTCGCCGTCGCCGTTGCGAGGGAGTTCCTGAGGGCTTCGAGGACGAGGGGGTCGTGGAGGGTCTTTACGAGCATACCGGCGTCAGAGGCCTGCTTGAGGAAGATGACCGCTATGGGCAGGGCTATGTAGAGAATAAGGAAAGTCCCGAGGGTTGCGAAGAGGTAGAGGATGTAGTCGCGCCTCATCCCTAAACGCTTTGAGGAAAGTTATTTATGATTTTCGGGGGTGTTAAACTAGAATGTTCAACAAGATTTCCTCCCCATTGCCATGGGTGGTATCGGGACCTTTGTAGGGGCAAAACTTTTATGTTTGTCGGACATATGGAACCATCGGTGAGCCATATGGGAACCAGCGTTAAGATTACCGCGAGGATACCACCGGCCCTCGCGGCAGAAATAGACCGCCTAGTCAATGCAGGATACTACTCAAACAGGAGCGAGGTCATCAAGGAGGCCCTCCGCGATTTTCTCGTAAGGAAGAGGGCCCTTATCGAGGAGGCCTCAGATGAGGAGTTCGTCCGCCTTGCAAAGAGGACTATCGAGCCCCTTCTCGCTGAAGACTGGGAGAGCGAGGCGGATGAGTACTGGGATAAAATCACGGGTGTGAGGTATGAGCCCGAGGTGTGAGGCTCCAAGAGGGCTGAGACAGTGGGAGGTAGTCCTTCTCGAGTTTCCCTTTTCGGACTCGTCAAAGAAAAAGCTCCGGCCCGTTCTGGTGCTCTCGAACTCAGACTTCAACCGGATTAGCAACAGCGTGGTCGTCTGCCAGATAACTTCCAACCTTTCAAGCGGGTTCAGGGAGTACAACGTTTTCATAGAGCCCAGTGATGTGTGCCTTTACGGCGATGCCTTCATGCGTCCCAGTCTTGTAAAGCCTTACATGGTGTTCTCTGTGTCCAAGAGGGAGGTTCACTTCAAGGTCGGAGTCCTCTCAGAGGAGAAGGCGGATGAAGTTAGGGAAAGACTCCGAAAGCTCTTTGATTATCGGGTCTTCACTGTAGAGCAGGGAAAATAGGGGAAATTAACGGGGAATTGGGATAAAAATCTCACTCCTTCACCTTCACCAGGGGCTTTATCTCCTCGGGAACGTTCCCAAAGGCCACCGGCGGGTTGAGAAAGTCCTGGTGGTTTTCCTCGAAGACCTCCTTACCTTCCTTGCCAAGCCAGAACTTGAGGAACTTGAGTGCCAGATCCCTGTGGGGGGCGTCCTTAAGGACGGTGACGCCGTAGACTATGGGCTTTGCCCTTACCGTCTTTCCGGTAGAGCCGAGGGTTATGCTTACCCGAGCGTAGTAATCGGCCTTGCCGAAGTCCCCGAGGTTTATCTCATCTGGCAGGGTGATGTAGCGGAGGTGGTGCTGCTCAGCGACGCTCTTGTAGATGAAGAAGTAGTCCAAGCTGCCACTCTCGACGAGGCCGGTTAAATCGGTTTCCTTCGGCCTTATGACAACCTTGTCGCCCTTTATCTCGATCTCCCTGGGGGCGTAGATGTGGGTTCCGTTGGCGTATATGTTGGTGTTCTTCTCGACAAGGGTCTCGAATACGGGCTTTCCGTAGTAGAGGTCTGCCAGCTTCATCACCATGACAGAGCGGTAGCCACAGGGGTCCTGATTTGGATCAGAAAAGCCAAAGGTTACGCCTGGCTTTGCGAGAATTTCGTACCAGTTGGTCGGGTTTATCTCATCCGCGTACTTGCTCTTGTCCGTGAACGCTATCACTATCTCGTTCGTGGCGAAGAGGACGTAGAAGTCAGTGTAGTTCGGAACGAGAAGCTGGGGAATCAGGGTGTAGTCAGCAGTCGCCACAATGTCTGCTTTCTTTCCGAGGTCTGTGACTTTCCTGCAGGCCTTGACGCTTCCGCTGGCCTCGTCCCGGAAGGCAACCCTAATGCCGAGGTTCTTCTCGGTGTAGCTGGAGAACTCCTTCTCAAGCTGCTGGAGGGGAACGCTGAGCGAGCCGGCGTGGAAAATTATCAGGGTTTCCTCCTTCATGGCTCCTTTTTGGGAGGGGCTCCCTATGCAACCTACCGAGACAACCGAGAGACCGAGCAGGATGAGCAGGAAAAACGCGCCCAGTTTCACCGGAACCACCATTGATGAGAACGGAAAAAGTACATTTAAATGTTTTCAGCAAACAAATTGTTTTAACGTAAACATTGCTGTTTCACAAGATTCCTCCTCTCCACAAGCTCCTCCACGATGTCCTTGAAGTGGGAATAGAACTCGCTCTCCCTTAACCCTTCAACGGCCTTCCAGAACTCATCGAGATTGAGAAAGCCGGCCCTCTCGTATTCGTAGGCCTGAATGAGCATCTCAAGCCTGTCGGCGAACTTCACGAGCCTTCCCTCTGGCGTTGACTCCTCCTCGTACTCCCTCCACAGCTTGAAGTATTCCCCCGGGAGGGGGCTCTTAAGGAGGAGCTCCCTAACTGCTTTCCTCTCGGCTTTCCCTTTATCGAGGTAGCCCTGGGCAGTCAGCGGAACGTCGGTTATCCTCGCCTCCCCGATGTCGTGGAGGAGGGCTATCTTAACCGCCCTCTCGACGTTTATCCCAACCCCCCTCTTAACGAGCTCATCGGCCAGAAAGAGGGTTATGATTGCCGTCCTGAAGGAGTGGTCGGCTATGCTCTCCGGACTAACAATACCCCTGAGAAGCCACCCGGCCCTCGGGAGTCTCTTCAGGTTTCCGAGTTCGAGGAAAAGGTCGAGCATGCTCACTCCTCCGTTGTGAAGAGGGCCCTCTCTGTCTCTATGGCCGTGGCTATGATGCCGTCCCCGACGAAGCGACCGTAGACCTTCACCCTGTCGCCCTTTCCGAGGCAGGGGCTGCCCGCGAACTCGATGGAGAGGCCGTGAAGCTTAAAGGTCGTCCTCCAGCTCGGGAGCTCCATAGGGAGGAACTCTATAAGGGGTTTAGTCTCTATCTCCCCCTCAAGGACGATGTTCTTGCCCCTCATTTTGCTGTCCTTTAGGTCTTCAATTGTAACAACATAGTAAAAATGATGGCCGAATTTGACCCTTCTAACCATGCTCCCACCCGCACTACCTTTATATCCCTGGGAGTGGTTATCGACGTAGGGAAAATAAAGGTTTTGGGTGGTGCGGGTGATAAAGGTCGTTATAACAGGGGCTGAGAACGTCGGCAAATCGACCCTCATGAACGCCCTCGTGGGAGCGAGGGTCAGCGAGGTCGAGAGCCTGCCCGGGACGACCAAGGGGACGATAAAGAGGTACTTCGGAAAGCTGAGGATACCGAAGGGCATGAAGAACCCGCTGGGCGGTGCGGACGAGTTCGTCCTCGTGGACACGGCCGGTCTCTTCGACCCGAGGATGGAGCTCAGGGGAAAGGTTCTGAGCGAGGAGAGGTTTAAAGAGCTCATCCGGGAGATAGCCTCAGCTGACATCGTGATCCACATGGTGGACGCTACCGTCGGCCTGCACAGGGGCATGGAGAAGCTCCACCACCTCCTCAAGATGCGCTATGGGAAGCCTATAATAGTCGTCGTAAACAAGGTGGACCTCGTCCCCAGGGAGAGGGTCGAGGAGCTGAGGGGGCTCATAAAGAAGAGGCTCGGCCAGGACGCAATACCCCTCTCGCTGGTGACCTTTGAGGGCTTCAACGAGCTCCTTGAGAGGATAGCCTACATGGCCCAGTACTCCAGGGGAGGGGCTTAAGGCGCCCATCCCCGGACCCTCGGAAAACCAGTGGGGACGTGCTTAAATTTATGGAAAACTCTGGCTAACTCCAAGTCTCGGCTATAACGTCGTGCTTGTGGATGCTCTCCTGGCTTACCACCTTGACGTGGATCTTCCCCTTAAAGCGCTCTTTGGCCTTGGAAAAGATCTCCCTCGCGACGTCCTCTACGAACTTGGGGTTTTCAAACATCCTCCGAACGACGGCGTTCTCGTCGGGGGTCTTGAGGAGGGTGTAGGTTGGACTGCTGAAGGAGCCCTCGACAACGTCCACCATCTCCTCCAGAGGTATCTCCACCTCAAAGGGCGCCCTGACCTCCAGCTCACCTATCGCGCGCTGGATGTGGGTTTTTCCGTTGTTGTTGGCCATAGCGTGGGGGCAGACCGTGTTGCCAGTAACCTTAACGCGGAGGAGCTTTTCAAAGGAGCCGTCCTCGTTCTTGATGATGGCGACCTCGACGTCGTAAGGCTCGTAACTGGTTCTACCGCTCGCGGGCGTCTTCCTCGGGATTATGAGGTGGGTCTTTATCCTGACCTCCGCGCGCCTGTGAGGGTGCTTCTCCTCAAGGCGCTTGATTATGCACCTTCCGAGCTCCTCAAGGGAAGTGTGGGCCTCCATGACCTCTTCCTCGACTGCCTCGCTTATCGCCCCCGTTATGCTCTCAACGAGGCGGCTCATGTGTATGCCCTTTTTCTCGGCCGGGAGGTCTATCGTGACCTCGAACAGGGGCAGGAATGTGTAAACCTTCCCCTTCCAGTTTATCTTGGCTACGCTCCTCAGGTTGGTTATCCCGACGCGCCTGAGCGGCTCCCTGATGAGAGGAGCTTCCTCCTGTGTCTCAAACTCCATCTCCATCCCTCCAGTTCAGCTCCAAACGAGCGCGATCTACTTGGACTCCCAGGCCCTGCTCTTCTCAATAAGGTAGTACACGGTTCTGAGGGGTATCCTTAGGCGTTTGCTTATCTCTTTGGGCCCCTTCCCCTGTCTGAGGAGGTTCTCTATCTCGTCGAGGGTCTTCCTCCCGTACTTCCTCGGACGCCCCCTCGGATAGCCCTCCGGCACGAGCTCAACACCAACCTTTGAGAGTGCGTCAACTATCTTCTTAGAGACCTTTGGGTAGAGGCTCGGGGGGCAGGATATTTTCCTGACGTTCGGGGCCCTCTCAAGGATGTGGACCACTATCTCCTTGGTGGGCCTCCTGTTTATGTAGACTTCCATCACATCCTCGTCCAGGCTTTCATCGATCTTCCTCAGGAGCTCGAAGTTGTCCCGGGCCTTTATCTCCACCCTCATGGGATCACCCCTGCAGGAGGGCGAGGAAGCGTTTGGCCCTCTCACTCTTGGGCAGGAACTTCTCAAACTTGCCGGCATCGCTGAAGAGCACCCTCTGAAGGCCCGAGAGCACGAACCTCTTTATGGCCTCAACGAGCTCGTCCTCCGGTATCTCAAGGATCTTGGCGACTTTCCCCTCGTCCCACTCCGTCATCCCGTATAGGAGAACTCCCCCCAAGAGGTAGTTGGGGATCCCGCCGATGTCCGCCCTCTTCCCGGTCAGCATCCCCTCCATCTCGCACTTTCTGATGAGTAACATGCTCCCGTAGCCGGTTCTGTAGTCGGGCTCCCCCTTGAAGGGAAGATCCAGCAGGGAGTAGTGGCAGTCCACGCACCTCTTTATACCGGGGTAGAGGCCGAGTGACTCCCTCTCATTGGGTGATGTTAGGAAGTAGTACCTGAAGATGTCGAGGGCGAGCTTCTCCGCCCCCTTCCCAGGATCAAGGGTCGCGTAGGCGAGGGCTAAGTTGTCCACTGTGTAGTGGTTGTTTACTAAGGTGCCCTTAGTCTTCACGAAGCTGAGAACCCTCCACCTGAACCTCCTCCCGTACCTCCTCCTGAGTTCGAGCTCAACGTCCGTGTCAGCGGGCAGGTCGAGGCGGTCCCTCTTCAGCCTGTTGCCCTCCCAGTACTCGACCTCTATCCTCATGCCCTTCATCTGAACGGTTCCCCTCTCGCGGAGCTTTCCCTTGATGAGCTTGAACGCCTCCCTAACCTCCAAGTTCTCCCCCGCGAGGAGCCTCAGAACGTCCCCGGAATAGGCGAGATGGGGGAGCACGGCAAGCCTCCCGATAGCGGTCTTCCTCGGAACGGTCCTGACATCACCGGACTTGACCCTACCGAGATCCTCTGCCCTTAGCCTTTCCTTTCCTGAGATAAACTCGTAGTTGGTTGATATTATGGCGAGGGCCATTCTGTGTGCGGTTATCGCGGAGCGCAGCCTCTCGATGGCCAGCAATCTGTTGCGCTTCTTTCGGTACAGCCACTGGATGTGCGGATCCCTGCTCTTCCTGTCTATCCCCGCGGCCGGCAGCAGGGTCTCCCCAACCCGCCTCCCAAGTTCCCTTTCAAGGTCTCTGAGCACGTGAAGGTTTCTGTTCAGGACGCGGGAAACCTGGACTACGTCAAAATCCTCGAATAGGCCGGCCATGTCTATACCAACGTCATCGAGCAGCTTGTTGACCTGGGCGACGAGCTCTTCGGTCGTTGTCATGGGAGCAGATCACCGTTGTTTATCTTCTCAGGGAGGTATCTCTTCGCCACGAACTCAAGGGATTTGTTTGCCAGGGCCTGCTGCTCGATCCTCACACCCATCCTCAGGGCCATCTTGAGCTGTCCCTGCCACTCCCTGTTCTGGAACCAGGGGTAGTTCATCTCCTCTATTATCCTCTTGTAGTCGCCGGTTGGCCCGCCCTTCTTGTTGGGGGGGATGCCCTTGAGCTTCTCGGTGACGTTCTCAAGGCCGTAGCGCCTTATGTCGCCCATGGTCATGCCCACGAACCTGGCCTCCGGCGTGGCGAGCTTGTCGCTGAGGTAGGCGAGGTTTATGGAGCCCTGCTTGATGGTGGAGTAGATGTACCAACCGTACGGGTCGCCATCGGTGAAGACTATAATCGGTAAGCCCTCCTCGTAGTGGAGCCTGTGGATCAGCCTTCTGACGCCGCGCGATGCCTGACCCTGGGTCGCTATTATGAGGGCGTTTTCCTTCTTCGGGAACTTTTCCTCGATAAGGCGGTCTGCCATTGCCGCGGTCTCGACCACCAATGCGTAGTCCACGTTTATCTCCGGGAACTGGATGTGCTCGACGGTTCCAGGAACGGCCCAGCCGCCCATCCCTAACCTGCTCGCGTTGAACTCATCCTCGCCGTCCCTTATGACGATGTCCCCGTAGATGTAGCCGCGCCTGTCCGCCGTTATGTGCATCTCCTCCCTCAGTACGCCCATCATCCTCTCTAAATCCTCTATAATGTGGTCGCTTTCGCTCTGATCCTCGAAGGTGTTCTCCTTTGTTCCGGGGATGGTGTGTTTGTTGGCGTAGTAAGCCTCACGGAGGCTCGCGTGCTTCCTCTCGGAAACGAGCCTCTTGACGTAGGCCATTATTATGAGGGTCTGCATGAACTTCCTCGCGTGGGCCACGTTGAGGAAGTACCTCCTCGACAGCTTTTCCCCCATCCGTATGAGCCCCTTGCTCTCGTCGAAGTAGACGTTGCTGAGGCCCCTCATCGGGATGTCGAAGTGCGGGTTCTTGCCCGACTTGATGTCCTGGAGGATCCTCCGCCCGTACTCCTCAAGCCTGGCCAGCACCTTCCTCGGGTCGTAGGAAAAGCGCTCCTTCGGCTTCTCGCGGTGTATGGCCCTGCCTTTAGGCATTCTCGCTCACCTCCGCGGTTCCCTCCTTGGTCGAGAAGTGGTTCTCTATAAAGCTGATGAAGTACTCACTCACCCTCTCCTCGGGCTCCCCGGTCAGGATGCTCAGGGCCTTGGCTATCTCCGGGACGTACCTCTGAAATGTCTTCTTCCTCTTGGCCTGGTGGAGCCTCCTGTGCTTGCCGCTCAGGTAGGTCTGGAGCCTCCTGGCCGCGTCCATTATGGCCAGGCGTATCTCGTTGTATATCTCCTCGACGTTGGCTATGCTCTGCTTTCCGGTGCCGGTGTAGGGGACGTGAACGCTGATCACGTTCACCATCAGAATGAGCGGAGTCCTGTCCGGGTCGTCCACTTTGTAGCGCTTCCACTCTATCGAGCGCGCCGCTATGGTGGTCACGCACGAACCCGCGTCGAAGAGGAGTGGAACCCTGTTGGCGTACCTGAAAACATCGAAACCGCTCGGGATCTCGCCCCCGTAGGCTATCCCGACCTCCACCTGGAAGGGAATTCCACCGGAGTAGACCTTCGGAGACCTCGTCACTGCCGTCACGAACTCCGGCTTCAGGATCCCCCTCAGTCCCTTGGTTATGTTCTCCTCACCTATAGGCCTGAGGCCGTGGGTCGGCGGGGCTAAGAACTTCATGTACTTGAAGGCCGTGACTATCTCCTCGGCCTCGTGCCAGCTGAGCTTCTCCGGCGGCTTCTCCATGATCTTGGCCACGCTCTTAACGACCTTGGTGTACCCCCTGAAAGACCTCAGGACAGCCTTTACCTCCCCCTTCACAAGTCTCTCGTAGAGCTGCTCTCTCACCTTTTGATCCTTCTCGGTCTTGATGAGCCTCAGCGCGGCGATGTACTCGATGAGCTCGTCCACCTTCTTGTCGCTTATCCTTGAGAACTCGCCCACGAGAAACCTCTTGACGGTGGCGCGTCTCGTCTTCTTGGCCATCCTGTAGACGTCGTCCGTGAGGACGCCCCTAGGATGGGGCTTCATCTCGACAGGCGGGTCTGGTATCTCCTCACTCGAACGCGGGAAGACTATGAGCCTTCCGTCCGGTTCTACCAGCTCTATGTGGACGTGGGGGTTCGCTATGGCGGTCAGCTTCAGGTACCAATAAACGCCCTGCCTTGAGCGGATGTAGCGGACGTTCTTCACCTCAAGCTCTATCCTCGTCCCGCGCCAGCCTTTGGGGTTCGGGTGCCTCTCCTTTTTGATGATCTTGCCCTCGTTTCGGTCAACGTCTATCTTAACCCATGCCTCGACTATCTCACCGCCTGTTGAGGTCACGACGCGCGTTGCCTTCCCGCTCGTTATCTGGGCGAACATGACGGCACCGCTTATACCGAGGCCCTGCTGACCGCGGCTCTGGATGTTCCTGTGGGCCTTGGTCCCGGCGAGCATCTTTCCGAAGACGTGGCTTATGTACTTCTCAGGAATGCCGGGTCCGTTGTCCTCGATCACAACCCTGTAGTGCTCGCTTCCGAGTTCTTCGATCTCAACGCGCACGTACGGGGGAATTCCAGCTTCCTCGCAGGCGTCGAGGGCGTTCGTCACTGCCTCGTGGACGAGGGTCGTCAGGGAGCGGACCTTGCCCGTGTAGCCCAACATCGCCGCGTTCCGTCTGAAGAACTCGCTGACGCTCTGTATCTTAAACTCCTTGAAGAGCTGGCTCGCCTCGGTCATCTTCACTCCTCCTCATCCTTTTCCTTCTCGGGCGGAAGACCGCTTTCTATGAGCTCGTAATAGGCGGAGCTCTCAAGTTCGAGGTCCTTCCTGCGCCTTTCGAGGTATTTGTAGACGACCCCGTGGGGGGAGCCCCTAACGAGCTTTTCAACGGCCGTTTTGGCAACCTCAACCTGAATGGGGTTCCCTATTATTGCGACGGTCTTCCCGTAGACGCTTATCTCGGTTCCGCTCAGCTCCTCGATGAGCTCCCGGGTCCTGCCCTTTCTCCCGATTATCCTCCCCCTCACCCTGGGGAGGGCGTTCCGCTCGTTGCCAACGATGATGTCGGTCAGGTTGATCACCTCAAGGGTCTCCCCCTCGTTGAGCAGCCTGAAGGCCCTTTCCGGGGAGAAGCCCCTGCCTATAGCCATCACGACGTCGCGCGCCTTCCACACTGAGAGGGGGTCGCTGCTATCCTTTTTAGCGGTTATGAACACCTCACCGGTTTCGCTGTCCACTTCAACCTTCGTCTCGGTTCGCCTTTCAATCTCGGCCTTGGTCTGGCCGTTCTTCCCAATCAGAACGCCTATCCTCTCCTTTGGAATGCGGAGGAACTCCTCCTGGTCGGAGGGGCTGAAGTTGTCTATCCCGTGCTCCCCCCTCCCTTCGGAGCCTTCATCAACGCGCTCGTACTTCTTCAGGAGCCTCTCAAACTCATCCATCCCATCACACCTCCAGGAGCTCGCGGAGCTTTTCATCGTAATCGTCAACATCAATCCCCTTCCTCGCGAAATAACCTATGATGTTCCTCAAATCCCGCTTCAAAAGCTGCACGCTCATCCTGTTCCTCCTGACCGTGGCCTGCGACCAGTCTATAACGACGGGCTCATCCCAGAGCAGGACGTTGTACTCGCTCAGATCACCGTGCACCATCTCGCCTTCCCTCCAGAGGCGCTCCACGACTTCAATAAGGTGGGAGTACAGCCCCTCCAGCTCGGCCTTTGAAAGCCCTCCCTCCGCGTCCTTCAGCCTTGGAGCGGGGCCTTCATCGCCTATGAACTCCATGACGAGGACATTGTTCCTGAAGGCTAAAGGCTTGGGGACGCGGACGCCGTGCTTTATCGCCCTCTGGAGGTTCTTGAACTCCCTCCTCGTCCACTGAAAGACGAGCTTCCGAACGTCCTTCGGCAGGTAGCCCATCCTCGGATCGGCGGCTAGGTACTCCCACATCCTCCTGAACTCCGTTGTGTAAGTCCTGTATACCTTCACTGCTATCCTGCTGCCGCGGGAATCGAAGCCGGCGAAGACGTTTGCCTCCTTTCCAGTGCTCACGACACCCTGGAGCTCGGATATCTTTCCCCGTCTGTGGAGGAAGGCCAGGCTCTCCACCGTAGTCCTGTCAAAGACTTCGTTGAGCACTTTGTAAAGCTCGCTGTCCTTCCTGCGCCTCTCCCTGAGCCCCATCATCCTCTCGATCTCGCGTTCAACCCAGTCCCCACGCATCTTACATCACGTAGATGGCTCAGAAGAGGGACTCCCCGCCGGTCAGGAAATCGTGGCTTATCTTGCCCTTCCTGAGGAGCCAGTCAACCTGTGTCCTCGTGTAGCGGTAGACTATGTCCCCCCTCTTGTCGCTCTGGACGGGCCAGGGCTGGACTATAACGACATCCCCGACGCGCATCCACATCCGCCTCTTGAGCTTCCCCGGGATCCTGCAGCGCCTCACGTTCCCGTCCTCGCACCGGACGTCCATCCAGCCTGAGCCGAGGGCCTGCTCTATGACCCCGAAGAGCTGTCCGCTTCTCCTGTCCGGTAAGGGCACGCGGATTATCTCCTCCCCGTGATCGTTCTGATTCTTCCGTCCAGTTCTCTTCCGGTAAACCATTGAGCATCACCTCCCCCCATTGGGCCTCCCGATTTATAAACCTGCCCCTTGCAAAAATTCCGTAATTAATGCACAGCCACGGGCTTTTAAAATTTTTGCACAGGGAAAGCGTTATATAAGCGCTCGCCAGAATCCAATCGGAAATGACGGTGTACCTGTTCGATTTTGACGGCACCCTGGTGGACAGCCACGAGGCGGTTGAAAAGGCCCTCCGGCTTGCGATAGAGCGGACCATACCGGCGGTCATCGAGAGCGAGCTGTACGACGAGTACTACCGCGCCCTCTTCCTCTTCATCAAGGGAAAGCTCACCTACAGGCACCTCGGCGTGATACACGAGCTGGTCGCCCAGGGCACGATACACGAGTACTACCGCCTGATGCCGACCTTTATAAAGGACTTCCCGAACGCGAGGAGGGTTGTCAGAACCCTGCGGAAGAGGGGAAGGCTGGTGGTCAGCTTCTCCGGCGAGCACACCTACCCGGGGGGGAAGGTCATATTCCTGAAGAAAACCAACTGGTACGACGAGTTCGACTCCATCGTGACCTTCAAGGGAACCGGGGACATGCTCCAGAAGTTCGAGAGCGTGAGGGATCTCCACCCGGACGAGCCCATCGTGTGGATAGACGACAGCCCAAGCAGGTTCACCTACGTAACCGACGACAACACCCTCCTCGTCCAGAAAGCCTCCCCGTACAAGCACGACGTCGCGCTCCTCTTCGAGAGGGACAACTTCCTCAAGATACGAAACATCAGGGAAGTCCTCGATATAGACGACAGGCTCGGGGAGTTCATGGAATAGTTTTTATTCCTGGCGTCTTAATGGCTTCGGTGGTTTTGATGAAGGTTCTCGTACTCGGGGCCGGGAACGTCGGAAGGGCCGTGGCTCTGGACATGAGGGATGAGTTTGAGGTTTACGTGGCGGACGCGAGTGAAAGCGCCCTTAAACGTCTCAGCGGCATCGTGGAAACTCTCAGAGTTGACGCGCGGGACTTTAACGGGCTCGTGAGTGCCATGAAGGGCTTTGACCTCGTGGTGGGGGTCCTCCCCGGGAAGCTCGGCTACGACTCGATAAGGGCCGCCATAAGGGCGGGAGTTGACATGGTTGACGTCTCATTTACGCCGAGGGATCCCCTCGAACTCAGGGATGAAGCGGAGAAAGCCGAGGTCACGGTGATATTCGACGCCGGGTTCGCCCCGGGGTTGAGTCACATCCTCATGGGCAGGGTATGGAACGAGCTCGACACACTCGAAGAAGGGGAGATCGCGGTCGGCGGGCTCCCAAAGGATCCGAGGCCGCCCCTCTACTATCGGCTCACCTGGTCGCCCGAGGATCTGATCGCGGAGTACACGAGGCCGGCGAGGCTCATCAGGGACGGAAAGATCACGAGCGTTGAACCCCTCTCCGAGATAAGGAGGATGAATGTTCTCGGCTTTGAGTTCGAGGCGTTCCCCAGCGACGGCCTCCGGAGCCTGCTGGAGAGCGTCAGGGCCGAGAAACTTGAGGAGTGGACGCTGCGCTGGCCCGGGCACTTAGAAAGGATGAGAGTCCTCTGGGAGCTCGGCTTCCTAAAGGGGGAGCACCTGAACTGCACGCTCGACACGATATCGCCGCTGATGGAGTACGACAGCCCCGACTTCTCGGTGCTCCTCGTCAGGGGAAGGGGGGCTCTCGAGGGAAGGCCGTACGAGATAGGGTACACGGTCTACGATGAGGAGAGAGACGGCCTTACCTCCATGGCCCGGCTCACTGGCTCGGTTGCGGCCATTACAGCCCGGATAGTCGCGGAGAAGGGCTGCATCTTCGGGGTGATCCCGCCCGAGGTATTGGGAATGAGGATAGACACCTTCACGAGGATAGAGGGGGAGCTCTCCGAGAGGGGAGTGGAGCTGAGGAGGTGGGAGGGTGCTCCATCTGATACTGGCGGAGGCGGAGCTTGAGCTCGTCCCCCCTACCATAGCCGGCCACCCGGCCGTGCTGAGGCACGCCCGAAGGAGAGGCAAAAAACCCACGTCTGTTCTCCTCGACAGCACGTACCACCAAGCAGCCCTCAGAGACCTTCCGGAGGGGGACAGAAGGGGCAGGCCCGACATAGTCCACGTGTCCCTCCTCAACGCCCTTGAGAGCATAGCGAACAGGGAGGGCCTTCTGAGGGTGTACGTGCACACGAGAAACGATGAGGTGATCCACATCAAAGGGGAGACGAGGATACCGAGGAACTACAACCGCTTCGTGGGCCTCATCGAGGACCTCTTCTCCAAGGGGGCGGTTCCAAGGGGTCTTGAGCTCCTCCGGATAGAGAGAATGGGACTGAAGGAGCTTGTCGAAGGAATAGGGGGGAGAGCTTTCGTTATGCACGAGAGTGGAAGGGCTATGACGCCCCGGGAGCTCGGGGAGGCCCTCTCAAGGGAGGAAAATCCTGTGGTGATCGTGGGGGCATTTCCCCACGGGGACTTCAGGGGTGAGGTACCCGGCGAAAAGGTCAGCATCTACGGGGAGCCCCTAATGACCTGGAGCGTTGTGAACGAGGTCATCGCAAACTTTGAGGGGGCCGTCCTGTGGCGCTGATCCCCGAAACGTTTTTGTAGTATAAGCCCGTTATGGCTCTGGAGATGGGCGTGAAGAGGTTCAGGGACTTCCTGAAACTTGGGAACTACCGAGGGGCGTTTGCCGAGGCCCTGAAGGCCAACGACCCCCTTCAGCGCACGATAATGATTGCTGAGATCGTATCAAAGTCCCGACGGGAGGAGTTTACGCCAGCGCTCCTCGACTCATTTTCCCAGGTTCGCTCCCCCTACGGAAGGGCTATAGCAGCCTCCTACGTCGGCATGGCATTCTACTCCCTGGAGCAGGAGAGGGACGCTGAGAGGTACTTCTCGCTCGCATTAGAGCTCGCCGGCTCGATGCCCTCGCCGATGTTGAGGGGAGAAGTTCTTATGGTGATCGGCAGGAACCTTACCCTCTCCGGCAGGTACTCCGATGGGCTGGAAGCCCTGAGGGAGGCCTTCGAGGCGGTTCAGTCTTCCAGGGCCCTGTACTCTGAGGTCGTCTCGGCCCTCGTCAAGCTCGCGAAGACTGTTGAGGAGTCGGCGGAAGAGGTCAACAACGAGAGGGCCCTCGATTTCTACGCCCTTGCGAGGGATGTGTACCTGACCGCGGGCTTCAAGCTCCAGGGAAGGGAAGTGAGCGACAGGATGAAACTTGCGGAAGACGTGCTCAGGAGGGGTTCAGCGGCCGTATGGGAGCTCCTCGAAAAAGGCGACATAGAGAACGCAGTCAGAATGGCCCGATTTCTCTCGTCCCCGGACAGGGCCGTCTCGATGCTTAGGATCGCCTACTGGCTGGTGGTTCACGAGATGGAAGGCCTCGCGAGGGAGGTCTTCAACGACGGGGTGGAAATGATCCTCGTCGGAAAGCTCCCTGTGAGCGATGGGGAGCTTGAGGCCACAGCCTACCGCTTTCTCAGGATAGGGCGGTTTGAGGAGGCCCTCGTGCTCTCGGGCCTCATCAAGGACGAAAAGAGGAGCTCGGAGCTCATAGGCAACATCGCGGTCCAGCTGGCCAAGAGGGGGCGCGTGGAGGAAGCAACTGAGATAGCCGGGAGGATAGGCGATATCCTTATTAGGGATAAGGCCCTTAGAACTATCAAGAGGATTGAAGATGGAATGGGCTCTCGGAGTGATTCTAAAACCGAACCCCCGGAAGCCCCAATAAGCGCCCCTTCTAATCAGAGCAAGGGGGGTGAGGCGTATCCTGGTGGAGAACCTCGAGAACTACGTGAGAAGGGGTGAGGTTGAGAGGGCCATCAAAGTACTCCGGGAGGAGGATGACCCGATCATACGTACCGAGCTGCTCTGTGAGCTCTTCAAGCTCGTGCCCTGGGGAATGGATTACAACATCGTGAGGGACGAACTCCTGTCCGCGAGGTACTTGGCGAGGGACAGAAAGGAAAAGGCCATAATACTGTCCCTCATAGCTGAAGCCCTCTTCCAGCGGGGAGAAGAGGGTAAAGCCGTGAAGATGTTCTCGGAGGCCATGGAGACAGCGGAGAGGATAGGCCTTCCATCCTCCAGGGCGGAGGCCCTTTCGGGGGTTGCCCTTAACCTGCTCCGGGCCGGCTTCTACGAGGACGCCTACGATCTCTTCGTTAAGGCTGTGGAAGCCCTTATGAGTGGCGAAACCAACACAATGCCCCTCCTATCCAAGATCGCCGACCTCATCACGGGCGGGGTGGAGGGAATAGACGATCCCGAGTGGGCGGTTGCCCATCTCCATCTCGCCGCGGAGGTCTACGAGTACGTTGGAAGAAACCTGTCCTCCTCGATCTCCAAGCGAAAGGCGGAGCTCATAAAGCGCGCTATTGAAGGGGACGTCAGGATCCTCCGCCGGATCCTCGCGGAGAACAGGGTTGACGACGCGGTTCTTATAGCGAGGTACCTCCCCAAGGAGCTCAGGGGCATGGCCTTCTTAGAGGTCTCCTTCTGGCTCTACGCCAACGGCCATTCGGAGGCTGGAAGGCAGGTTTTCGAGGACGCCTACTCCCTGCTAACGGCCTTCCCCGGCGTTGGGGAGGAAGAGCTCTTCAGCATCGCCGTGGACTTCGTGAAGCTCGGCTACCCCCAGCTTGCCTCCCGCCTCGCGAACCTCATATCCAGCGAAAGGCTGATCTCAGGGCTCTTGGCGAGGATAGCAGTTGCCTACTACAGGTCGGGTGAGGAGTTCTTAGCCAGGACGATAGCCATGGGGATACCCAGCGAAACCATTAAGAGCAGGGTTCTCCAGGAGATTGGCGGTGAGGCTCATGTGGGATACGAGCAGGGACTACAGGTTGCTGGTGGCAGAGAAAAGCGTTGAGCTCTTTTTAAAGACCTTGGAGGGCGCAAGGTTCAAGGGCAAGTGGGACAAGAAACGGGCCGTTCAGCTCGCCAAGGGGATGATACCGGAGATAGAGGCCATGCGCTACTCCTACATCGGGCCCGAGGAGCTCATCGAGACGCCCCAGATGAGGGAGCTGAAGGAGAGAGCTAAAGGAATAGTGGAGGCCTTAGGGGGTGAGGACTGGCACGAAAGGTTCCTGAGCCTGGCCGATAGGGGCGAGAAGGAGAGGGTTGAGGAGGCGGTCGCGCGCATAAAGTTCTTCCTCAACACGATACTCGGCCTCGATAGGAGGCTCGCCTTGGGCAAGATAAACGACCCGGTTATAGGGGTGGACATCAAAGTCGGCGAAGTTATGAGCGTCGGAAGGCACCCCAACGCCGACAGGCTCCTCGTTACCAACGTCAACATCGGCGACAGGGCCGTGACGGTGGTCACCAACGACCTGAGCGTGAAGGAGGGGAACCGTGTGGCGGTGGCCCTGCTGCCCCCAGTCAGCTTCAGGGGCATAGTCAGCGAGGGCATGTTCTTGGGTGCGGGTGAGGGCGTTCTAAAGGATGTCAAGGGGGAAATCGGCGGGCTCCCGAAGGGCATTCCACTTGAAGCCCTGAACGAGGCGAGGAACCTCGTGGAAGCTTTTCTGAAGGGCTGACTTTTGCCTGCCTAAGCCGGCCAGCGCCCCGGTTGCCATCCCTTTTGGGTTCTTCTTTGAGACCTCAGCAGCAATGAAGGCCAAACCCCCACGAGCACCCCTGCCATCCAGGCGTCTGCAACACCGTGCTCATAGCCCCTTCCATTTTCAATCAGCACTCAAGATCGTCATCATCCTGCCGTCAGCAACTGCCGAGGTCATCACGTTCAGGGAATGGATTCCCGGCTTATATACCTGTTCCCAGTTCCAATGACCATCGAAACGCTAAGTTTTTAAGCTGAACTGCATCCCAAGGGCCATGGACACCGTGGCCGGCATTGGTGCGGCCCTCCTCTCGGCGTTTGGATGGGCCTTCGCAACGGTACTCATAAAAGCGGGTATGCGCTCCCTAAGCCCCTCCTCAGCCAACGTGCTCCGGCTGTACACCGTCTCAGTTTTCTACGCCGTGACCCTCGTGGTGACGGGCGGATTTGGAGGGATTACCAGCGCCGGCCCCTGGAGGATTCTGATGGCCTTTCTCTCCTCCCAGTTCGGGTTCGTGGTAGGGGATTACTTCTACTTCCATGCACTTAAGAGGATGGGCGTTTCAAGAACCGTGCCCATAACCTCCACCTACCCCCTCTGGACGGTTGTCTGGGCGGTCACCATCCTCGGAAGGAGCGCTGACTACAGGGTCTACCTTGGGGCAAGCCTGATCGTGCTCGCGGTTGTGGTGGTTAAGAGGGCGGAAGAAGCCGAGCACGCGGATCTTAAGGGGTTTATATTCGCTCTTCTCGCCCCCCTTTCGTGGAGCATGGGGATAATCATAATGGACTGGCTCACCCCCTACTTCAACCCCCTGACCCTCTCGGCGCTCAGGATGTTCTCGGCGACGGTGGGGGTCTCCGTCTTCGTCCCGGGCAACCTCGGGGAGATCATGCGCGTGACCCGGAGGGAGATCCTGATAATTGCCGGAGCGGCTTTTAGCGGGCTCTACCTAGGCCAGATACTCTTCGTTTACGCCACAGCCGAAGTTGGCTCCCAGATATCGGCGCCGGTCTCGGCGATAAACCCCATCTTGGCATCGGGCCTCGCAGTGGCTTTTCTTAGGGAGAAGCCGGGCAGGCGGATAGTTGAAGGCCTGGCCTTAGCGGTGGTCGGGATACTCCTAGTGTCAAGCGGCTGAGCTAACGCCGCACCCGCTGCCCTTATAAGCCCTCGGCCCAAGCGAAAGCGGTGTGAAAGATGGAGCTGTTCGAGGAGGTTGAGGTCGAGGCCTACGTTTACCCGACCGAGGAGGTGGAGAAGGTGAAGAGGGCCATGCTCAACCTGATCCCAGAGCTTGAGTTCGAGGCCTTTGAGAAGGGCGACCGCGTTCTCCTCACCGGAAAGACGAGGAGTAAAAAAGCCCTGCAGAGGCTCTACGAGCTCTTCCGGGGGCAGGCGATACTCGACACGGCAAGGGACTTTCTTGAGGAGGGCTACTTCGGCGAGGAGATCATAATCAGGGTGAACAAGCAGGCCGCCTATGCTGGGGTGGTGAACTTCAATGAAGAATGCCCCCTCGGCCCGATAACCATCGTCATAAAAACGAAAGACCCCCAGAGACTTATGAAGTGGCTCGCCCCGAGGACTAAGGACGGCGTGCCGATAGAGTGACTACCGCCTTCTCCTCCCCCAACCCATCTTCGCCGTCAGGATCTTCTCGCCTGAGAACGCCCTCGCGGTGAGGTAGAGGAGAGCCAGGGCAGCGGCGGAGAGGTAACCTATGCTCCACGCAATCCTCGCGTATTCGCCAGCGAGCATCCACTGGTACGCCACAATGGGGTGGGTGAAGGGGTCAGAGAGCAGGGCGTAGGCGGCTGCCTTGGGGAGGGAGGAGAGGTCGGTGTACATCAGGATGAAAGATGGGAAGGCCAGCGGCAGTATGACTGAACTGACCACCGTGTTGGCGCTCTGGACGTCCTCAGAGAATATGGCCAGAAGCATCGCGAGCGAGAGCGCGAACGCCACCGTCAGAAATACCACCACCCCGAAGAGGAGGATCCCCTGGGGGGTTATCCTTATCCCGAGGTCGCCGAGGCTGACATTCGAGCCCCCGAAGGAGGAGCCGATGTAGCTCCTCATCCCAAAGGTGTAGGTCAGGGCTGCTATGAGCCCCATGACCGCGGTTCCGCCTATCTTCGACGCAACTATCGTCGTCCTCTTTACGGGGAGGGTTAGGAGCGTCTCAAGGGTCTTGTTCTCCTTCTCGCTCGCTATTGCCCCGGCCGCTATCTGGGCTGTCAGTGTGACCATCAGGAAGACCACTATCGGAAGGGTCACGGACTGGGAGGCGAGTATAGCGGACACAGCTGAGGGGGAGACGTTCACGAGCCGGCCCCTGACGTAGGACAGGCTCCTCGCCTGGATGGGGCTGAGCAGGGCGGAGGGCTCGCTGAAGCCCAGTTTCCTCACCTTTATCTCGGCTATACCCCTCGACAGGGCCTGGATGATGGCGTTTATCCTGCCCTCGCTGACGCTCTCCTTCATCCCCGTGCCCAGGGAGCTGAATATCCCATAGACGTAGACGATAGCGCTCCTGTTCTCGGCTATGCTTTCGCTGAAGCCTGGCGGGATTACCACGAGAACGTTCTGCTTCAGGTTACTGGCCCTTTCCAGCGCGGCCGCCACATCCCCCGCCTCCACTAACGTTACAGTAACGTTCGGGGAGCTGTTCAGGGCCTTTATGAGGAGTGAACCGTAGTCGCCGGAGTCGAAGTTGGCTATCGCAACGTGGGTCTCCCCCCGCGCCTTCTCTATCCCAATGCCCATCCCCTTCCCCAGGGCGGGGTAGATGATGAGGGGCACTACCACGAGCCCGAAGATTAGCTTCTTATCCCTGAGGAGGTTTTTGAGCTCCTTGGCAAAGAGAACCCAGAAATCGCTCACTTCTGACCCCCCTCCAAGCCAATCGCCCTCATAAACACCTCTTCGAGGTTCTCGGCCTCGTACCTCTCCTTCAGCTCCGCCGGCGTGCCTGCCTCGACTATCCTGCCCCCGCTGATGAGGGCGACCCTGTGACAGAGGTACTCCACCTCCAGCATGTTGTGGCTCGATATGAGGAAGGTAACCCCCTCACTCGCCGATAGGGCCTTTATCGTCTTCCTTATCGTGTAGGCGTTTATTATGTCGAGGCCGCTTGCGGGCTCGTCGAGTATGGCCAGTTTGGGCTTCACCATCAGGGCCCTCGCCAAGAGCAGCCTTCTCGTCATGCCCTTGGAGTAGGTCGAGACCTTGTCATCGAGCCTCTCTCCGAGGCCGCTCAGCTCCACTCCGAGCTCCAGCATCTCGTCAGCGTTTCTTCCCCCCTTTGCGTAGAGCTTCGCCATGAACTCAAGGTATTCCCTCCCCGTCAGGTTCTTGTAGGCCCCGGCCTCCTCCGGCAGGTAGCTTATCATCCCCCTAACTTTCCCGGCCTCCTCGACCACATCGTGACCGAAGACCTCAGCCTTTCCCGCGGTCGGCTTCAGAAGCGTGGCGAGTATCTTGAGAGTGGTGCTCTTTCCGGCCCCGTTCGGCCCGATGAGCCCGAAGATCTCGCCCTCCCCAATCTGGAAGCTTATCCCCTTCAGGGCCCTGACTTTACCGTAGTCCTTCTCAAGCCCCTCGACCCTGACCGCCGGCACTTCCATCACCCCTCTCCCGTAAACAGCGGAGCACCGCCAGAACGAACCGGGCCGGCGGGCCCCTCAGCGGCCCTCATCGTTCTCGCCCTCATAGATGAAGATATCCTCAATCCCGACGTTAAAAAACCTTGCCATCCTGAAGGCGAGCTTTAGGGAGGGATTGTAGCGGCCCTTCTCGATGGCTATTATCGTCTGTCTGGTAACACCCAGCGCTTTTGCAAGCTCCTCCTGAGTTAAGCCCCTCTCCTCCCTGAGCTCGCGGAGCCTGTTTTTCATGATGACACCTCACATTTTTTGCCCATAGTAGACCCTCAACGTTAGATTGCCGAAGATCATCAGGGCCAGCAGAGCGGAGAGAATTTCAGTACAGGGGGCATCTTTTGCCGCAATGATGGAGTAGTAAAGAAAGACAACATCTGTCAGAAGGACTAGTTCGAGGGTTCTCGCGGCAGCGAGCTTGGCTATCTCGTTGCCCCTCTCGTCCATGGGGACACCTAC
Organism: Thermococcus sp.; assembly: GCF_026991495.1. GTDB lineage: Archaea > Methanobacteriota_B > Thermococci > Thermococcales > Thermococcaceae > Thermococcus. The sequence continues at coordinate 47,880 of NZ_JALXBJ010000088.1, forward strand.
GCTCTTCACAACTCCCCTTGTGAGCAGGTAGCCGAGAATACCTCCAAAAAAGCCAGCAACGAGTGCCACGAGAGCCGTCCAGCTCATTCACATCCTCCTCCCGTGACAAACCCTCGCGGCAAGCCACGAGACCGCCCACAGGGCCAGGAGGCCCAAAAAGAGGCCCTGGAGACCCGGTTCCCAGGATTTATCGTAGGTGGCGAGCAGCATGAGTATCACCACCGCGGTCATCAGGATGTCCCCGGCCAGGGCCCTGCTCTTTATGTCTATCAGTTTCTCCCTCTCATCCGTTACCGGAACGCTGGGCGTGAGCTTTTCACGTTTTGCCCTCGCCACGAGCAATATAGGGGCGAGTGCTACTGTTAAGAGAACCAGAGTCAGCTGTATGGACAGAAAACCGGTCATCCAGAAGGCTATAATAGTCGATGCGGCGCCGAGAAGGAGAGATATCAGGAACAGCTGCAGAACACCGGCTTTCTCCTTTGACAGATCCGGGTTCGTGAGCGCGAGCCCAGCAAAACCCCCACCGAAAGCGATGGCGAAGATTACCGCTCCAACTAAAAACGGGAACGTCCACTCCGGCATTTCATAGCTCACGACCATGCTCCCCCCGCTCGCCCGGTAGAGCCATATGAGATATGCAACATAGGTCACAGCGGACAGGAGGATGAGTAAGAAAACTTCACGCTTCCAACGCTTCATTCCCATCACCGCGTAAAGTTTCCTTTACGTAAAGCTTCCTTTACATGCTTAAAAAGTTTTCGGGGGAGGCTTTTAAGGAGCCCAACCCACTATCTTGGGTGCTCGGGATGAATGGCGAGGTGTTCCTTATCGGCTTCAGCGGGGAGGAGGTTGAACTGCTCCGCTCAGCCCTCTCTGGGATAGGAGTCCACGAGATCCCGAAGGACTGCCTTAACTGGACTCTCGGGGAGGTAATCGAGAAAAAGCCCCTCGGAAGAGGGAACTGGCACGAGAGGAAGTTCCTCGTGATCCACGGCGACAACGAGACCATAAAGTTCGTGATCTCGAAGGTAAGGCCGATGAAACTCGGGAGGGTGATCTTCGTCTCCACAACACCGATTTCGCTGGGCAGGCGGCTCGACGACCTCATAAGGGAGTGGATCGAAGAGGACGAGTACTTCAGGGCCTTCAGGGAGATGAAGAGAAAGGCGGCGGAGAGAAAAGGGCCGTATTTGGAGGTTTAGATGGTGCCGGGGCGGGGCTTTGAACCCCGGACCTCTCGGTTTCTCAGGCTCCCCCGAGGGGAAGCGGCCCTATGAGCCGAGCGCTCTGACCAGGCTAAGCTACCCCGGCACTGCCCGAGCGCTCGACCTATACCTCCCTGGGGGCATTTTTAAACCTTTCGTTCAGCGGAGGAGCCAGAAACCGATAGCCGCTATCAAAACCCCCGAAACCACCGACAGCTCCCCGGAGTGCCGCACCATGACCCTCGAAACATCCTTCCTCTCCCTCAGGCTCCCGAAGGCGAGCAGTATCAGAAGGAGGGGGAGAATGAAAACCGCGTTGTAGAGCGCCAGGAGAACCGGAACCATCCCGGGGCTCCTGGAGATTATCGCCGCGTAGACTATGTACGGGCCAGCCGAACAGGGGAGCAGGGTTGTAGAAACGAAAAACCCGAGGAGCATGGCCCCAACTACACTCCCTCCCTTTGAAAAGGCCAGCCTCCTCAGGGTTCTCTTTCCCCCGACCCTTGACCTCTCGTATATGCCTGTCAGAACCGTGTAGGCGCCGAAGGCGATGGCGAAGTAGGCCGCCCACCTCAGCGGGACCCTTCCAGCGAGAAAGGCCAGACCGAGGCCGAGGGTGTAGTAGGAGATGTAGACGGCCGAGATGAAGGAGATGCCGACGAGGTAGAAGGCCCTGCCCCCGAGTCCGCGAACCGAAAGTGCTATCAGGAGCATCGTGTAGACGGCAAAGGTGCAGGGGTTTATGGAGTCGCTCAACGAGAGGGCGAGGAATTTTGGGATGAAATCGGGCATTCCGAGGAGGGCCAGGAAAACCGAGCTGAGGCCCACCGAGATGATAACCGTCACGGTGAGGTAGACCAGTGCTTTTCTCGACCCCATGATAACCGGTTCCCGGGGGGCTCTTTTATCCGTTTTTAAATCCAAAGGTTGCCAACCCATGGTTTAGGTGGCGGAGGGTTTTTTAGCGACTATGAGCCTGACGATACCGTGGTAGTAGGTCTCCTCCCTTTCCACCTCAAAGAACTCTCCTATCAGGCGGTGGGTGTCCCTCAGAGGGTTATCGCTTAGAAGGAAACCGAGGAGCAAACCGAGGGGGCGGAGGAAGAGGGCGTTGATGGTCCGGCTCTCGCTCCTCGTGTGCTCAAGGAAAACCGCCCTACCCCCTGGCTTGAGGACTCGATGGAGCTCCCCCATGCCCCTCTCCGGATCAGGCACCGTGCAGAATGTGAAGGAGGAAACGACCGTGTCGAAGAACCCATCCGGGAAAGGCAGCCTCTCGACATCAGCACGCTGGAAAATGACCTCCAGTCCGAGCTTCTTAGCTTTCTCTCGGGCGACCTCAAGCATGGCCTCGCTGCCGTCAACGGCGTACAGTTCGATGCCCCGTGGATAGTACCTCAGGGTCTTGCCAGTCCCGACGCCGACCTCCAGCGTCCTGCCCTCGGCTAAGGAAACCGCCCTCTCCCTGAGGGGTTCGAAGAATCTGTCCAAGGGCCTTTCAAGCAGGTCATAGTGCCTCGCCAGCCGGTTGTACTTCTTTCGATACACAAAAACCACCGAAAGGGGGTCACATGCCCCCGCTGACGGCCAACTCGATTATCTTCCTTATCTCCACGAGGAACTCCATCGGTATGTCCTTGAGCATCGGCTCAAGGAAGCCCTTGACGATCAGCTGGGTTGCCTTCTCCTCGCTCAGGCCGCGGCTCATGAGGTAGAAGAGCTCCTCCTCGCGTATCTTGCCTATCGCTGCTTCGTGGCTCAGTTCGGCGTCGTCAACCCTGCTCACCAGCCCCGGATACGTCTCCATCCTCGACTTATCGCTCAGGAGGAGTGCGTCGCAGCTTATGTGGCCCTTCGTCTTCGGCGCTTCAGCCGTTATGATGCCGCGTGTTATGACGGTGCTCTCGTCCATTATCACCGCCTTGCTCGCGTTTATCCCGGCTGCGCCTTTACCCTGGAGGTACATCTCACCGCCGAGGTCGACGTACCAGTCCTTCTGGCCGAGGAGGATTCCGTTCAGCTCAACGTAGCCGTTTTCATCAACCCAGTACTTCGGGTTGGCGGTGTTGCTCTTCCCGGTCCCCAGCCCGACGGTGGTGTTTATGAAGCGCGCGTTCTTCCCTATTTTAGCCCTCGTCATAGGCCTCGTGTGGACGTATTCCGGCCAGTTCTGGAGGACGGTCAGCTGGCCCTTAGCGTTCTCGCCGAAGTAGGCCTCCGTCATGTCGAGGTGGAGCGAGTGTCTGACGAGTATCGGGGCTGTGCAGCCCTCTATCAGGTGAAACTCCGTGTTCGGCTCGGCGATTATGATTATGTGCGGCGCCTGGGCCAAAGCGCTCTCCTGGATGAGGAAGAACAGGTGAAGGGGGAAGGGAACCTTCAACCCTTCTTTGACGTGGAGGAAGATTCCCCCGTTCCATACTGCGGTGTGGTATGCTGTAAGCTTGCTCTCGTCAACGCGGAAGAGCCGAAGGAAGTGCTCCTTCACGAGATCCGGGTACCTCCTGACGGCCTCTTCAGTCGGGAGGACGGTTAACCCCTTCTTCGCCCACTCCTGGAGGAACTGGTTGTAGATGACCCCCGTATCGGTCTGAACGGCTAAACCAGCGACGTACTTCTGCTCGACCTCCTCTATACCAAGCCTGTCGAGGAGGGCCTTCAGTTCGGCCGGCAGGTCTTCGAGGCTCTCTATGTGCTCTGGAATGCCCTCCACCTCGGGCTTGGCTATGAAGTGGAGAAGCTGCTCCTCGCTTATGACGGGGTCGTTGTGGGGTGCCCTCTCAAAGGCTTCAAGGGCCCTGTACCTTATCTTAGTCATCCACTCCGGCTCCCTGTTCCTCCTCGCGAGCTCTTCAATCTGGTTCTCGATCACCGCCTTGGCGTCGGCAAGGGTTATGGTCTCACTCATCGCAACCACACTCCTCGAATATGGCCTGGAATCCCCTCTCCTCTATTTCGTTCACGAACTCGCCGCCGCGCTCCATCACTATCCTGCCGTCCTTCATGACGTGAACCCTGAACGTCCCCGGGTCGAGGTGCTCTAAGATCCTGCCGTAGTGCGTGATGAGGAGCACGGCGGTTCCCGCCCTGTTCAGCTCCTCTATCTTCCTGCTTATGATGCTGAGCGAGTCAACGTCGACGCCGCTGTCCGGCTCGTCGAGTATGAGGAGCTTCGGTTCTATGAGAAGGGCCTGGAGAAGTTCAAGCCTCTTCCTCTCTCCACCGGAGAAGCCGACGTTGACGTAGCGGTGAAGGTCATCCTCCTTGAACCACAGCTCCCCCGCCTTCTTAACGATGGCATCGTAAGCCTCCGCCGGGTCGATTCCCTTAAGCTCGACGAGAACCTGCTGGAGGAACTCGATTATCTTCACCCCCTCCACCTCGGGCGGAACCTGAAAAGCTAAGAGGATGCCCTTCCTTGCCCTCTCATCCGGCCCGAGGTTCAGTATGCTCTCGCCATCGAAGAGCAGCGTGCCTTTTGTGACCTTATAGCGCGGGTGGCCTGCCAAGGTGAGGGCCAGCGTCGACTTCCCCGAGCCGTTGGGACCCATGACGACGTGGAACTCCCCCTGCCCCACGGAGAGGTCAACACCCCTCAGGATCTCCTTGTCATCAACCGAAACGTGAAGGTTCTCAACTTTGAGCATTAGCTCACCTCCGTGGGCAACGTTAATGGGACATCTTTTAAGCATTACGGGACATAAATGTGTAAAGGAAAAAGTCAGAATTCGAGGAGGCCGGTTCTAACGTCCACGGTCTCGGGGGTGCGGTATACGAAGGCCCCCTCCTCCTTGTGCACGTGCTTCCTCATGGGGCCAGGGGGGACTCCATTGGCCTCATAGATGGCAGCCTGAACGTCGGGGTCGTGGTAGAGTATCAGGCTCGGCCCTCCGAGTTTCATCACGCTGTCGAGGGCGTATTGGGTCGCTAAAACGGTCACCCTCGCCCTCATCGGCTTCGTCAGGAGGGGAAGCGCTGCGCTGGCGGTGTCGGTGTACGAGAGAACCCCTGCGTCGCTTACCCCCACCATGGTCTCCCTCCTCTTCTCAACGGCCGCGGCAACTATCAGGAAGGCGTTGCTGGCGGTTGTTATGCTGTAAACCTTCCCGAGGTTCAGGGTGAAGCTGCCGCCTAACTTAGGGGGATCGCCGGAGTAGAGCGCCTCGTCCAGCTCCGTGTACGTTTCAGCAATGACCTCCGAGTACTTCTCCTTTCTTCTCAGGGCGTCCTCAACGCTCTCAATCCGATCCCTTAAGATGTCCGCGTAGAGCTTCTCCGTCAGGAACCTGTCGAGGCCGTAGATGGTCTCGATCACCGTCGCGGCGGTGTAGGGGTCGAAGTAGCCTTTGAGGGCCATCTTTATCGGGTCGAGGCCGGCCTCCTTCCCGTCCTCTACGGTTATAACCTCTCCAACCCTCAGCTTCCCGGTTGTGTCAAACACAACCCTCTCGTAGCCTATCTCGCCGTACTTCCCGGATATGTACTCCATGAACTTTACCGGCCACTCGTCCATCCCGAAGACCTTCAGGGTTCTCCCGTGGTAGACAGGGTCGTAGAGGATCTCCTCCTCATTCTTCAAAATCCCGACGGCTATTCTGCTGTACTTCATCCAACCACCACGGGAGTTTGGGAGGGAAGGTATAAAGGCCTTTCTAAACGACCTTCACCATCTTCTCCATCCAGGGGCTGACGCGGACGCGGATGTAGCCCCTGAGCTTCCCATCCACCTCCTTATCCCCGGTATAAACCCTTATGAGGCCTTTCTCGACCTTGGAGGGAGCCGCCACGACGACGATGTTCTCCTTTGGAATCCTCCTCAGGACTTCCGCGGAGAACTGCTGGTTGCCCCTGCCGAAGAGGAAGTTCAGGCCGCCGATGATGGTGACCACTATCTTTGGGTTCCTGTCAACAAAGCGGAGGAGATCCTTTTCCGCCGCGTCCTTGACGAGGAGTCTCGCCTTTCCATTTTCGACCTCCACAACGTCCACGCCCAATAGAGTTCCGGCTATGCCGAGACGGTCCTTTATCCGCTTTACGGTAGAACCGGCGCCGAGGAAGTACACGCCATCCTCCTCGAGTATTTCCTCCGCAACGGCATCCGCTATGGCCTCAAGGGTCTCGCCCTCGTCCACCCTCTGGGCCTCTTTTGCACCCTGGACGAGGAGCTCGACCACGGGGGTGATGGCCCTGCCGTAGTGCTTCGGCCTTATCTCGTCCCGCCTGAAGGCAGCCTCATCGAGGTCCATCACGTCCCTCTCCTCAAGCCTTGCCCTTCCGCGGGCGAACTCAACGAGGAGCAAAGCGGCACTCTCAGGGGACGCGGCGAACACTCCGGAGAACATTTTAACCCCTGTGGGAACGCCGAGGATTGGAACGCGCCCGTCAACAACTGAATAAACGTCCCTGGCCGTCCCATCCCCCCCGGCGAAGACCAATACGTCAACTTCTTCCGCCATTTTGCCCGCGAGTTTCTTTGTGTCCTCCGATGTCGTGTCGGGTATTCTAAGGTCCTCCACCTCGCGGTAGCTGATCTTTCTATGCCGGATGACCTCAAAGGGAAAACCGAACTCCCGCAGGTAGTCCTCCCCCAATGGCCCCGGACCGGTGAGGAACCGCATTTTCTCTGATTCTTCAAAGTGGCTCAGCTCGTTCAGGAAGAGGCGCGCCACGTCGGGGGCAACGGGCCTTGCACCCCTCTTTATGGCCTCCTCCACGACGCCGTCCGTCCCCTTGAGGGCCACCCTGCCGCCCATACCAGCTATGGGATTGACTATAAACCCCACTCTCACCTTTCCCTCTGCCATCTTTATCCCAAAAAAGAGTGAAACTGACCGGGCTTAAACCTTCCCCTCACCCATGTACTTCCTGGCGAAAACCATCACACAACGCCCTCGCCGTCCCTAAAACGCTCGTAGATCAGGACATCGACGAACCCCTCCCCCGGAACGTACTGATGCCTCCTCAACCTCCCGGCCCTCCTGAAGCCGTTGCTCTCAAGGATCGCTATGGAAGGCCTGTTGGGTTCGTAAACGCGGGCGAAGAGCTTTCGAAGATTGAGCCATGTGAAGGCGTAATCCACAGCTAAGGAAACGGCCTCGGTCCCGTAGCCCCTGTTCCAGTACTCAGGGCCTATGAAGTAGCCTATCTCCGCCGTCCCGCTGGTGGGCTCGATGTCGTGCAGCCCGACGACACCGACCAGCCTCTTCTGCTCCCTCGTGACGACCGCGAAGACCCTGTGCCTCTCCCTCTCCCTCCTTATTCTCTCGTACCACTCGACCTCGTCCTCGTAGAACAGCACGTCATACGGGCGGCTGAGATATGCCCTCACCCTCCTGTCGTTGTACCACCGCCACACCACCGGCAGGTCGTCCCTAAGCAGAACCGCCAGGGAGACCCTCTGCCCCTCCATAACCGCAGGTCTCATCCCACCACCGTAACTTTAAAAGCCCGTTTCCCTATTTAAACATTGATGGAACGGGAAAAACTCGTGAAGGCCGTCGAGAGGATCTTCCGTACGGCGGGCTTTAAGACGAGCCGCGTGGAGCTCAGGGGCGGCTGCTTCGATATCGCCGCGAGCTCAAGCCTATTCCTCCTTTTCGTCAAGGTCGTGACCAACGTAGACACGGTGGGTGAGGAGCAGGCGGAAGACCTGAAGAGGCTCGCAAAGCTCTTCAACGCCACACCGATGATAGTCGGCCTGAAGACGAAGAACGCGGAGCTGGAGGAGGGCGTCGTCTACGAGCGCTTCGGGGTTTACACACTGAGTCCGAGGACGCTCTCCAGGGTTCTCCTCGAAGGGGAGCTCCCCGCGATATTCGCCGAGAGGGGCGGGCTCTACGTCCGCGTGAACGGCGAGCTCCTGAAGAGCCTCAGGGAGAAGCACGGCTATTCAGTGAACGAGCTCGCGGGCCTGCTCGGCGTCTCAAGGAAGAGCCTCCTCAACTACGAAAGGGGCGAGCAGGCGGTATCGCTCGACGTAGCGATAAGGATGGAGGAGCTCTTCGACGAACCTGTGGCCGAGCCCATAAACGTCCTCAGGGCGGAGGTCGAGGCTGACCTGAGCTCAAAGCCCGAGAATCCCCTTGAAAAGGAGGTCTTCACGAGGCTTGAGAACCTCGGCCTCGGCGTCGTCAAGGTTAAGCGGGCGCCCTTCAACGCCCTCTCAAAGGAGAACCACCTCACCATACTGACGGGTATAGACGAGAGGAAAACGCGCTCAACGGTTAAGAGAGCCGAGATGGTGGCCGAGGTCGGGAGGATAGTCAACTCCGACGGGATGTTCATACTCAAGAAGACGAGGACCGAAATTGTCGGCGAGGTTCCGCTGATTCCCAAGGAGAGCTTGGACGAGATAAGGGACGTTGACGAGCTCATTAACCTCATCAGCGAGCTCAAAAAGAGGCTGAGGGAGATGGGAGGGCTCACCTCCTCCGGTAGAGGGTGAGGGCCGCGAGGATGGCCAGGCCGACAATCCAGAGACCTCCGAAGAAGGGCACCGCAACGCTGTTCTGATAGGTCGGCGTGCCCCCGTCAACGGCGCTCTCAGCCCAGTTTGAGGGGTCGTTTGAGTCCCCTGCAGGGTCCTTTCTCTCGATGCTCTTTCCGTCTCCGCTTCCTCCCCAGGACGGGCTGTACGTTACAGAGTCCACCACCGCGCCGCCGGCGCTCTTAAGGCTCACGCTCCCCCCGCCGTCGTCCAGGATAAAGGATGCGTTCCCGTATACCGCGGAGCCGTCAAAGCGCGGCTCGGTGGAGTACCTGCCGATGAGCCAGTCCGAGTCCTTGGCAACGACGAGAAAGCCCTTTGCTGGGATCACGGTTCCAGTGGGGAATGTGTAGCCCCCGCTCCCGCTCCCCAGCCACCAGCCGCTGACGTCAACCTCAAAGTCGTTGGGGTTGTAGAGCTCGACCCACTCACCGTAGCCGTCGTCCCCCTGGGAAGGCCAGTACATTATCTCGTTTATGACGACCCGCGGAGGGTTCTTAGGCTGGACTGAGATCTGGCGGGAGATCGTCACGGAGCCCCCATCATTAGTGTGAACAGTTACCTCAATAACCCCCAGCCCGGGAGTCGTCGCGGTGACGTTCCAGGAGAAGGTGTGGTTGACACCGAGCCCGTAGAGCAGGTGGTCCGTTGCGGGGTCGAGGTAGGCGAGGGACTCCTCCGGCGGGTTGTCAGTGGAGAGCTCCCCAGGGAGGGATAGGGTCACCGTTACGTTGTGGATGACGGGGTCGCCCGTGTTTGAGACAGTTACGTTTACCTCGAACCTTGAGCCCTCGGTAACAACCTGTGGCACACTGATCGAGTAGGAGAACCTCGGGGAGACGTCCACGAGCGTCCAGGCAACGGGGGTGGCCTTGACTTCCGAGCGGTTGAGACCGTCCCAGAGCCTGTAAACGGTGAGGTTGTAGGTGCCAGCTCCAATGCTCCCGAGAACCCTAACCCTCACAGGCACCGTCGTCGTTGAGCCAGCGGGTACGGCTGCATCGCTGAAGCCCCAGCCGTAGGCCTTAACTTTCCCGCCTGCGCCGACGGGAAGCAGCAGTGCCGCGAGGGCCGTTCCCTCTGACTCATCACCAGGGTTGCTCACCCTGACGTCCACCTCCCCTGTTCCAGCAGGAGAGAACCCGGAGTGGGAGCCTATGGAGTACCCCATGCCGTCGTCTCCCTCGGTTACCCTCAGACCCCTTGGAACCGCTAAACTCAGGTTCACCGTCTCCCAGATACTGGTCCAGACGTCTGAGGTGCCCTCGTAGCCGAGGGCCCAGAAGCCGCCGCCCGCCAGGCCCGCCCTGTTGGCGTAGTCGAACTTTATCCCTATGGACTGATCATCGTCGTACCAGCACTGGTGCCAGTGACCGTCGGAGCCCTTGTAATAGTAGTAGGGGCTGTGTGAGCTGCCGTCCCAGTGCCTGCCGTACTTCTGGGCGTTTGGAACCGCGTACTTGACCAGGACGGCGCTCCCCAAACCGAGGGTTGAGGCCCCGGGGGAGGCCGAAGACGCGGGCCAGTCGTAGCCGTAGAGCGGTGCACCGAGCACTATCTTTTCCCTCGGGTAGTACTTCAGGAGAATGCCGATGGAGTCGAGGACGTCGAACTGGTTCGGGTCGTCGAAGGGGGCGACGGCGCCAGTATTGGGCGCCCCGGCCCAGTGATAGTCGTAGCCCATGAGGAAGACGTAGTCGAGGTACCTCGCCAGGCGGGAGTTCCTGAAAACGTCCTCCACGCTCCCCGTAACCGCCACGGCGACCTCGTACATTGGGTTCACCTTCTTGAGCTCATCATGAAGGTAGTTGAAGAACCACTCGACATAGTATGAGTTGGACTTTCCGGTCAGGGAGTTCGTGCTCCTTATGAACTCGAAGTCTATAACCGCGCCGTCGGCCCCGTACTCCTCAACGGCCGAGACTATGTTCCTCACGAGGGCAACCTTGTGGTAGGCCAAAACGCGGTCCTGGGTGTCGTGGTCAAAGCAGGTGAACGTCAGCAGAACCCTGGCCCCGTGGGAGTGGGCCTCGTTCCTGACCGAGTAGTAATAGTCCCCTATGTGGCTCGTGTCTATGCTCCCATCTGAACTCACGGGGATGTCGAAGAAAGCAACGTGCGTCACTTCCCTCCAGTCAGGCGCGTAAGAGCTCGAAGTCCAGTAGGGCCAGAATCCGTAGAGAACCCTCGAAAGCTCCGCCGGCACCGTTACGTAAGTAATTCCCCCTGTCCCTTTAGCTTCCACCATGTTACCCCCAAAGCCGGGATACAGGCTGATTATCAGCACCGCAAGGATAAAAGCGTTAGCAAAGGTCCACTCCTTTATCAGCAAGCCGACCACCCGTCTTTCCTTTTTTGAAAGCTCGTGGGCGGGCTTATAAGCATTTCCCCTGTGGGACGGCCGGTTTGGGACTGTTTTGGCGCCATCTGAGGCAAGGTTTGAAACCTAAAAGGGGGAAGCAAAGCGGGACCGGCCTCACCCAAAGAGCACCCTCCTCCAGCTCCCCCTTATTGCCTCCACGTACCTCTCGGGGGATGCGATGAGAACGGCCCAGCGGGGGGTCTGACGCCTCTTTAGGGCGTTCGCCAGGGGGGTGACCTTCGTCAGCGGCTCCAGCCGGCCGTCCTCCATGAGGACATTTATCTCGGTCGCCTTAAGCCGGGGCTCGCTGAGCATCAGGTCGGCTATGCTGAAATCGAGGATCACCTCACCCTCCCGCGCCCCAACGGCGTCCGCCAGGGCGCGTTCTATCTCCTGCCTTCTCTTCACGTTTCTGTACGCCGTCAGGAGCTCCCTCTTCTCGTCCGGGCTGAGTTCATCGGCGCCTGCCAAAACAGCGGCCTTGTAAAGCTCCCTGTACTTTATCCGCCTAACCATCTCAGCGGGAAGCCCCTCGAGGTCTTCGAGCTCAACGAGCACCCTGCAGTCTATCATCTTCCAGAAGTCCCAGAGGTGCCCCTCCTCCATGGCGAACTCCAGCGCCCTCGTGAGCATGCCCTCGGCTATCTTCACCGTGTGGTGGAAGTAAACGCGGGAGTACATGAGCGATCTGGCCACCATCATGCCCTCGACGGCCTCTATGCCCTTCTCCTCGACCACGAGCTCACCGTTGTGGATCGTCAGAACCTTCAGGAGCCTCTCAAGGTCGATTATGCCGTGGGCAACGCCGGTGTAGTGGGCGTCCCTCCTCAGGTAGTCGAGCTGATCAACGTCAACGTCCCCGTGGAGGGCCTGACCGAGGTAGGGCTCCCCGCTCTTCCCGAGTATGAGGTCCGCAACTTCCCGGGGTTCTATGCCGTACCCCTCCAGGATCTCCGGAATCCTGCCCCCACCGTTTCCGTCTGTTATGTCCGTCTTTCCAAGTACTATCTCCTGGCCGAGCCTCATGTGATCGTGTTCCGCCGTGTAATGCTTGTAGATGGTCTCGAAGGTATGGCTGAAGGGGCCGTGCCCTATGTCGTGCAGGAGGGCGCCCACCTCCAGGACAACCCCCTCGTCGCCGAGTTCTAGCTCTGAGGCAAGCCTTTTGGCGGTCTGCCACGCCCCGAGGGAGTGCTCAAAGCGAGTGTGATTTGCACCCGGGTAGACGAGGTAGGCGAGGCCGAGCTGCCTTATGTTCCTGAGCCTCTGGAACTCGGGCGTCTTAACGAGGTCGAGGATGACGCCGTCTATCTTCATGCTCCCGTGGATCGTGTCGTGTATCACCTTTCCGCTCATGGTACCACCGAAAAACCTTCGTCAAAGGCCATATAAAGCTTCCCCACAGCCCGACGAAAAAACGGGGAAAAATTGGATAACTACCTGTACCTGCCCTCGAGCTGCATCTGCCTTATCCTCGCGGTCAGGCCCCTCTTGGGGACGGTGTCCTCGCTCAGAACCTCGCCGGTTCTCGTGTCTATCCTCGCGTAGTAGAGCCTGTCCCTCCCGGAGACCTTTATGTGAACGTAGTTCCTGTCCTTGTAATGGGTCAGCCTCTCGGTACGCGGGCTCTCCTCGTTGTACTTCTCCCTCAGCCTCTTGTGGTACTCCTCCTCTATTGCCCTCTCCGTCAGCTCCGACTCCACCTTCAGGAGCTCCCCGGTGCCCCTTGCGAGCACGAGCTTCCCAACCTTCCGGACGCCGATGAAGGTTGCGACCCAGTCGTTCCTCAGCTCGATCCCCTCGACCCTCGCCTCAGGGTCGATCTCCCTCGCCCTCTCCTCAGCTATCTTCTCCGCAAGCTGACGCCGCAGTATCCTGTCCTCCTCCTCAATCGTCTTTCCGTCCTTGCTCAGCCTCAACCTAACCTCACTGGTCTCGTCTATGGCGCTTACGATGTACTCGTCCTTCGATTCCGAGATCGAGACGATCTCATATCCCGGGTACCTCTCCTTAACGAGCTCCCGCGCCTTCTTCTCGGATACCTCAACGAGGTAGTCGAGGACTTCCCCGGTCTTTCCGTCTATCTTAACAACCGCCCTGCCGTCCTCGCCGGTCAGTTCGAGTTCGAGGTACTTGTGGTTGACGACGCGATACGAGTCCAGCGTGACGTCGGATATCGGGAAGTTCCGAATAACCGTCTCCCTCGCCCTCACAAAGGCTATGTTCGGGGCGGGAAGGCGGCCGGCCTCTTCCACTTTTCCGTTCCTCAGATCTACCTTCACGACCTTTACAGCACCGCCAACGAGGACGTCAGCCGTGGCTGTCTTCTTATCCCTATCAACGCCCAGCACCTTCCCAGTCGGGAAAGCCTCTCTGAGAAGGGCCTCAAGGGCCTCCTCCGTCATCTCGGTCTGAACGCCCAGGAGCCTCCCGGTGTAGGGATTAAACGCCATCAGGAAGGAGAACCTCTCCGTCCGCCCCCTCAGCTTGATCTTCTTCTGGCCCTTCTCCATCTCCACCTCAACCGGCCCCTCCCCCGTCTCCTCCTTGAGTATCTCCCTTGCCTTCCCCATGAAGTAGGCCTCGGGGAGGGGCTCAACTTCGACGCTCATCTCCATCTTTTTCAGATCTACCTCGCCCTCGGCTTCGTTGTCGCCGATTTTAAGCTTTAGAAGGGCCCTTTCCGGGATGTAGACCTTCCTGAGCTCGACGATTGTCACCCTGTTCTCGTTCACGGAGAAAGTTCTTGAGGCGAGGTTCTTCAGGAGCACGACTGCATCGGTCGCGGAGATGGGCCTCTTCACCTCAACCCCGGTTGCCTTCACCCTTGAAGTGTCTTTGATCAGGGCCTTTTTTACGGCGCGGGAGAGCTTCTCGTCCTCACTCCCCTTCAGAACGATATCATCGGGGGAGAAAACAACTGCCCTGCCCCTCTCCTCGCTCCCATCAATACTCCAGGAGATCACGTAGGCCTCCCTGAGCTCGACCTTCAGTGATTCAAGCTCAACCTCCCTGGGCTCCACGGGGTATTTGGAGGCGATGTACCGGGAGACCCGCTTCATAAGCTCATCGGCTGAGAAATCGAAGAGCAGCGGGGCATCAAGCTCTATCTCCTCCGGCTTCTCCTCCCCCTTTTCCTCCCCTCCAACTTCCGCGGCGGCCTCTTTGAGCCCCTCCGGGACCCCTATCGAGTACTTGTTGAAGATGGAGGCGAGCTTTTCGCCGTCCCAGACCGTCACCTTCCCCCGGTAGTTCTCACTCACGAGGGGCCCTACATCACGCGTGAAACCTGCTGGGGAAATCAAAAGCCCTTTATCGGCTTTCTGCTCCTTCAGGAGCCTGGCGAGGGCGCTAACGTCCTTGGGGCCGGCGAGCCCCCTCATGTGGAGTTTTACGATGAGCTTCTCCGGCCCGGCTATTGGGTCAACCCTGATAGCTACGAGGTCAAAATCAGCACCCGATGCCCTCTCGTAGTCCCTGAAGCCCATCTCCTTGAGAAGCCCGATGATTCCATCCATGAGAGCGTCGCGGGATGCGGCCATCACGAGCTTTTGGCTCCACGTCATCGTAATCACCACGTTGTAACTAATCCGGCGGCGTCCTATAAATCTCTTTCTTTTCCCTGGTTATCACCCCGGGTGTTCGGAACTCTTTTTAACATACCCTGCTCTAAAAACTACGGGTGGAACAGGATGAAAAGCACCTTCAGGCTCACCGACTTCGACTTCTCCAACCGAACCGTCTTCCTGAGGGCAGACCTCAACTCACCGGTAGAGAACGGCAGGATAACCAACGACGCCCGCTTCCGGGCGGTTCTTCCGACGATCAAATACCTCCTCGACAACGGCGCGAAGCTCGTCATAGCCACCCACCAGAGCAGGCCCTACAAGGGGGACTACGTAACCACCGAGGAGCACGCGGAGTTACTGAGCGGTCTCCTCGGTCAGGAAGTCGAGTACGTCGAGGACATCTTTGGAAGGCTCGCGAGGGAAAGGATAAGCTCGCTCAAAGCGGGAGAGGCGATAATGCTGGAAAACCTCCGCTTCTCAGCTGAGGAGGTCTTCTACAAGCCACTTGAGGACTGCGAGAGGACTTTCTTCGTGAGGAAACTCGCGCCCCTCATAGACTACGTCGTCAACGACGCCTTCGCGGCGTCTCACCGCTCACAGCCCTCTCTCGTTGGCTTTGCACGCTTGAAGCCGATGGCGATGGGATTTCTGATGGAGAAGGAGGTCAGCGCTTTGACGAGGGCCTACGAGCACGGCGAAAGCCCCAGGGTTTACGTCCTCGGAGGAGCGAAGGTCGAGGACTCGCTGAGGGTGGTCGAGAACGTCCTGAGGAAGGAGAAGGCCGACTTAATCCTAACCGGCGGTCTCGTCGGTCAGGTCTTCACCCTTGCGAAGGGCTTCAACCTCGGCGACGCGAACATAGAGTTCATGGCTAAAAAGGGCCTCCTTGAGCTCGTTGACTGGGCCGAGAGGATACTCGACGAGTTCTATCCTATGATAAGAACCCCCGTTGACTTCGCGGTTGACTACAGGGGTGAGAGGATTGAAATTGACCTCCTCAGCGACGAGAAGAAGCTCTTAGATAAATATCCTATCCTCGACATAGGTTCGAGAACCGTCGAGAAGTACCGGGGGATACTCCTAAACGCCGGAACCATAGTTGCCAACGGCCCGATGGGGGTCTTTGAGAGGGAGGAGTTCGCCCTCGGGACGGTGGGGGTCTTTAAGGCGATCGGCGAGAGCAAAGCTTTCAGCGTCGTCGGAGGGGGGCACAGCATAGCGAGCATCTACAGGTACAACATAACCGGGATAAGCCACGTCTCCACTGGTGGAGGGGCCATGCTCAGCTTCTTCGCGGGTGAAAAGCTTCCAGTCCTTGAGGCCTTCAGGATAAGTTACGAGACCTTTGGCAGGAAACTCGGCGGGTAGTCGTCTCTTTTCTTGCTCTCCCTAATCCTGAAGCCCGGTGCCGCCCTCAATCTTACCGCCACCGAAGTTGTTCCTTTTAAACCTCTCAACATGCTCCTTCCGGAAAACAAAGCTAAGGCCATACTTCTTCTTGAAGGGCAACGTCAAAGCGCTCTTGATGAAGGTCAGAGCGGGATGCCTTACCGGGCTTTCGGCTGGTCTCAGCGCCCCGGTCGGACAGGCCTGAACGCAGATGTAACACCTTCTGCAGGCCTCCGGGTTCTTCATGAAGGGCCTGAGGCGAACCCTGTATCCAACCCCGAAGAGGCTCACCTTCATCGGGACGACTTCCCATATTTCCCCGCTGAAAGGACACGCTGAAATGCACTCGTCGCCCCCGCCGCATATCGGGTAGTGTATGACCAGCGGGGAGGCCTCCTTCATTCTTTCGTAGTAGTCCTTCCAGTCCGGGACTTCCATCTCACTCACCGAGGAGGACGAGCTTTATTCGCCTGGCGCAGTCCTTGAAGAGCTCCTCAAGCTCCCTCCGCTGGCTATCGTCAAGCTCCTCGATCCTTGAGAAGAGCTCCCTGAAGGCCTCCTTGAGTTCTTCACCGCCAAGCTCAAGGAAGAGCTTGTAGGCCCTCATCTTCCCCCTGGCCTCTTCAAGCTCAGCCCTGTGCCTCTCAAGGTATTCGAGCCCCTTCTCCGTTATCACGTAGGTCTTCCTCTCACGCTTCCCCTTCCCGGCAACTTCGATTAGTCCGCTCCTCCTGAGCGATGCAAGGATTGGGTAAACCGTCCCGGCGCTCAGCTTTACTCCGTAGAGCCTCTCCATCTCGGCCATCACGCCGTAGCCGTGGTTTGGCTCTCTAAGCAGGTCGAGGATGACGAGCTTGAGCGTGCCCCTGACGTTGGGCTTCTCCATCGAACCACCCAATATATCGGGCGACATATCGGTTAAAAGCCTTTGGGTCGCCACCCTTATTAAGGTCCCGCCCAACTCCCTCAGGTGATGGGCATGAGGCTGGTTCTCAAGCCACTCTTTGAGGCCGAACTGACCCCCGACTTCGCGGAAGTGATAAAGGGCAAGCTCCTCGGGAAGGATGTTAAAACCAGCGAGGAAGTTGTCATTGAGCTGATTGGAGAACTGCTCCGCTTCAAGGTTCTCTTAGCTGAGCCTTCTCCGCTCAAGGTAACGAGCTCGACGAAAATCGAGTTCTCGACCGGGAACCTCGATGCCGTCAACGTCGAGTTCGAGAAGGAAGTTGAGGACGTCATCCCCTTCGGGAAGGGCTTTGTCGTCGTCCTCGGAAACAAGGTCGTCGTGCTCTCCAAGGAGGGGCAAAAACTTTATAGCGAGGAGTTCAAGCCCCTTAAAGGAATTAGGGTAACCGAAGATTCGGTGGTGGTAATCCATGGCTCGGGCGTCAAAATCATTAGACCTTAGCCTTTTCACCTTCGAGGAGAGCTGGGAGGAGAAGAAGAGGAGGGCCGAGAGGATAGTCGAAATCCTCATGAAGACGCACCCCAGAGAAAAGCTCCTCATAGGCGACCCGTACAGGACCCTGATTCACTGCATAATCTCCCAGAGAATGCGCGATGAGGTCACCTACCGCGTCTGGGATGAGCTTTTTAGGAAATACAGGGACATCGAAACGATAGTAAAAACGCCCGTCGAGGAGATGCAGGAGTTCCTCAGGAAGAGGGGGGTCGGCCTCTGGAAGACGAAGGGCGAGTGGATCGTTAAAGCCTCGCGGATAATCCTCGAGAAGTACAACGGAAAGGTTCCCGACGACGTTCACGAGCTCATGAAGCTGCCCGGAATAGGGAGGAAGTGCGCCAACATAGTTTTAGCGTATGGCTTTGGGAAACAGGCGATTCCGGTTGATACGCACGTCAACAGGATAAGCAAGCGCCTCGGTCTGGCTCCACCGAGGGTTCAGCCCGAGAAGGTCGAGGAGTACCTGCGAGAGCTCATCCCGCGGGGGAAGTGGATATACGTGAACCACGCGATGGTCGACCACGGGAGGAGCATCTGCAAGCCGATAAGACCGAGGTGCAACGAGTGTCCCCTCAGGGAGCTCTGTCCCTACGCGAAGGGACTTGTGAAGGACGAGGACATAAAATGAGAAAGGACTCACTGGCTTTCTAACTTTATGTCGATCAGCTTAACGTGGAGGTACGCTCCCCCTTCAAAGTTTCCGAAGGAAGCGGCTATCTCCACCGGGAACGGGAGCTCTTCGGCCAGGAGGGTGTAGCCGTTGGCCGGCCCTCCCATCCAGCTGCCGCTCCAGGTGACGTTGTAGAGCTGGAAGGTAACGGAACCGAGCTTCGTACTCCCGTCCTTCGAGACAGAATAGCCGCCTCCCGAGCCGCTCAGGGATGTTACCTCCACGACGTCCCCGTAGACACCGCCGGCGAAGCCGTTGAAGACGTCCCATATCCCGTCGAGGGGATGGCCGCGTATCTGGGCGCCGCAGTTGGGATCCCCCTGGAAGTTTCCATCTGAGTCGATCTCGTAGCTGCAGCTCGGCCCACTGATGGTCTCCTTCGTGTAGTCCTCACCGCTCTCAAGGAGCTGGAAGACCGAGGGGACCCAGAGAACCCAGCCGGTGTACTCTCCAAGCTCGTTGGTGTAGACCCTGAAGTCGTACTCTGAGCCGTCATCGAGCTTTGCAAGGGCGTAAACCTCGTACCCCTTGTCCAAAGCTTTGTAGCCCTTCGTGAGGGTGTAGTGGAAGTCGTTCCCGGGCAGTCTGTAGGTGATGTCGTAGGTCACCTCCCGGACGGTATAGCTTTTTCCGTTTATCGTCAGCGGCTTTGAAGCGTCCCAGGCGAGCCTCCAGTTGTTAGAACCTCCTGAGGGGCTTTCCGTCTCTGTCTGGCTCTCGGTGCTACTCTGACTGCCCGTTTCGCCCCCGCCCTCACCGGCTGAATTCGGCTTCTCTATACTGACGTCTATCCCCGTGAACTCCCTTTCTAACTTTATACCTTCGAGTTTGAGCCTGGAGTATCCTTTTGCTCCCGTGCTCAAGCTGGCGAAAGTGCCCTCAGTCTCTATTGGAACCGGCAGCGCCGGCGCTATCGTTGCCCTCCCCTGGAGGGTAGCCCCCATAGCGGAATAGCTCCACTTCACGTTGCTCACCCGGAAAGTCTTCCCGTCGAGGGTAACTGTTCCATCGGGCTCTATCTTGTAGCTGTACTCCATTCCCATGAAGGAGAAGCTGTACTGGTCTTTCTTCATGAGGTCGTGGCCCTCCAAACCGCTCCAGGCTCCCGAGCCCAACAGTGCAGTCCAGGCCTGCCCGATGTACTCCCCGATGTCGCCGAGGACTGAATCCAGATCCCCCTCCTTGTAGGGGAGCTCCGAATAGCGGCCCAGCGCGGCTGGATTGCTCCAGTAGAAGTAATTGCTGCCGCTCCGGGCCTCCGCGATCACGGCCCCCCCTGTTCCCAGGGCACCCAAGTTGGGAAGCGGGTTGAGGAACCACTGATCGGTCTCCTTGGTTCTACCCCTGACGGCTATCAGATACTCAAAGGGCCCCGTCATATTGCTGCCGTTCAGGGGGGTCATTCTCTCGTAGTAGGCGAAGAGGTTGAACTCCCCGAGGTCTTTCTTCTGCCCGTTCTCGTCCGAATAGATGTGGGTCTTGACGTAGCCCCTCCTCTTCTCTACCTCGTAGGTCTTAGTGCCCTCCGGGGTTTTGACTGTGAAGGCGTACCTGATGTAGGTGATGTAGTAGCCCTCACCGTTGACCATCACCGGATCGTAAGCGTCCCAGGGGGTCTCCCAGGTTGCCGACACAGCACCGCTGGATTCAGTGGTTTCGCTGCCTCCGCCAGCTCCAGAACTCCCGCCGCTTCCGCTGGTGGAAGAAGCACTTTCAGAGCTGCTGGAGGTAGAGGGACTCCGGAATGTGCCCCCATTGCCACCGCCAAGGCATCCGCTGGCAACAACTCCGAAAACAACAACCGCAACCAGCAATATCGCCAAACCGGGTTTTCCCATACTACCACCACCCTTTCAGCTTTCGTAGGCGGCCTGGTAAAGCCAAAAGCCGCCGGTGTCTCCCGATACCAGGAGAACCTTCCCATCGTTGCTGAGCCTGACGTAGCCGACCGTATCGGGCACCTCAACGCTGAAGACCTCGTGGAAGTCCTTAAGGGAGTAGCAGTGGAGGGTGTTCCCATCGCCCATGACGACGAAGTTCTCGTTGGCGAAGTAGGGGAAGCCGGGAAGGGTTCTGACCTCGGTGAGGTTCCAGGTGAGGACGGAGGCCTCCTCGAGGGGCTCGTACCTGAAGAGGTACTTCCCCGTAGGGACAAGAGTCCAGCGCATCAGCGTCGTCATCTTGAAGGTGTACCCTTCCTTCTCGGCCAGAACGTCCCCGTTAAGCGAGTAAACCCTGAGCTTCCCGTCCTCGCTCGCGAGGAGCCTGTCCTTGTAAGCTATAACGCTCCCGCTGTTGATCTCTAAGAGCCTCTCGCCCTCTTTTACCACAAGGGACTTATCGCCGATTCCAAGGACAACCACTCCCGAATCGGATACCGAGTGCAGCTCGTACTCGTCGGAGCCCAGGGTCAGCTTCTTCCCGTCGCAGTAGAGCTCCTGCTTTCCCGCGTTGGGGGTTACGAGGTAGCAGACGTGGTTTCCGCTCGGCGAGCGGGCGATATCATCGGCCACACTGCCGGCCCAGCCGTGCCTCTCCTCCCCCCTCTCTCCTTCCCAGGAATATATCCTCAGGCCGGCGAATTCAGTGTAATCTGCCAGGACGTAGGCCTCCCCGTCCTTCACGGCAACGCCATCAATAACCGGCTTAACCGGGTCTTCCCCCCGGACGTCGAAGGCGACGCTCTCACCGTCGGGTTTGACGAGGTATAGCTTCGCCCCCTCGAAGTCAACCGCCGCTGAAAGGCTCCCGTCGGGGCTCATGTCCATGAAGGGAACGCCCGAGGTCGAGGCGTTCCAGACGAGTTCCATGCTCCACCTTTCAGGTGCCTGGGTACTCTGGGTCTCGGTGGCGTTGCCCCCCGCTGCACTTGAGCTCGGCGCGACGGTGGATGCACTGGAAGTCGTCGTGTGGGAGGGAAAGTCGGAAGTCCCAGACGGTGAGGCTGATGTCGAAGGGCCGGTACTCTGAACCATCCCGTGGGAGGTTGTTTTTCCTTCTCCCGCCCCACCGCTCAAGCAGCCGGCCGCTGCAGCCGCCGACAGGAGCAGCAGGACGATCAAAGCCGCCCCTACCCTCATGCCCATCCCCTTGCGTTATTAGGAAGAAAAAAAGGCTCAGCCGGATTTTTCGAGCTTAAGGTCTTCGAGCTTGATGTAGCCGTACACGGTTGTGCTCTTGCCCGTCTTGCTGTCCCTGTAGGTCACGTGGCCCGAAACCTCCACGGGCAGGAAGAGGGAGGGCGAGAACTTTCCGCTCCCGGTTATGCTCGTCCCCTCGGGAACCCCGCTGTACTTCCAGTTGAACTGAACGAGGTCGAAGGGTATGCCTGAGAAGGTTACCGTTCCGTCCGGCTCTGAGCTCCAGGTTATGGTGTGGCCGCTGTTGTCGGTCACAGAACCGCTCTGCGGCTCAAAGACGTTGTGGGACTTGAAGCTATCCCATATCGTGAGGTGCACAACGGCGAAGAGGCCGAGGTAGAGGTTCGAGAGGTCGCCGCCCAGGTCGCTCATAAGCTTGCCATCACCCTCAAAGTACGGGAACAGACCGCTCCGGAAGGCGGCCCCGTTCAGAAGGGTAAAGTTCCTATCCTCGTAGTCGATCTCAAGACCCACGAAGTTGTTGGCGTTCGGCGATCCGGAGGGGCTTATATAAGAGGCCCACTCAACGTCCCAGGGGTAGATGAAGGCGTCCCCGACGCTCTTCTTGTACCACACCTTCAGGATGAGCGTTCCGTTTACCGTCTTCGCTTTCACGGGCGTTACAACGCTCCTGTACTCGTAGACCTCGTGCTCCCCCAAGTCGACCTTGCTGCCGTAAATGTCCATCCCGTACACGCGAACCTTGGTCTTCCCAAAGCTCTTCTCCACAATGTACTCGTAGACGGGGGCGCTCTGGTTGGGCTGAACCTTGTAGCGTATCTTATAGTAGGTGACGTTGTAAACGTTGCTTCCGACCTGTACGGGGCTGTACTCCCAGGGACTGCTCCAGTAGGCCCTCTGAGCCGTGCTCGTTGTCGTTGTTGCAGTTGTCGTGGTCGTTACCGTGCCCGTTGTGGATTGAGACGTCGTGCCCCCGGCGGTTCCGGTGGTTCCCGTTGTGGTGGTCGTGGTGTAAGAGGCGGTAGTTTCCGATGATGTTCCCGTGGACGTCTGAGTGGGGCTCGTTGTCTGGCCGGTTCCCGTGCTTGAAACGGATGAATGGGTCGTTGAGCTTCCCCCTTTTGAAGTCGAGGGAGAAGTTGAGGTGGTAGAGCCGCCACCGAGACAACCGCTGGCAAAGACCAGACCGAACAAGAGTAAAACCAGCACTATACCTCCAATTTCTTTCATATTATTCCCTCCGACCTTTGAGGTAGTTTTTACTAATCAATTTATGAAGCCCATCCTCTTAAACCTTTCCTAAGTTTCAGATGAATCTGCAGCATTTCGAAAAACGTATAAGCGGGGAGAGGTGGGTTTCAGGATGTGGAGATGAGCTCCCTGAAGTCCACCGGTTTACCGACCTTCCCGCTGAGGTAGAGCGGGACATCAAAGACCCCTGAGACCTTTGAGATTATTCCAACGTCGGCCGTGGCGACGTTCTCAAAGGACTTCAGCTTGAAGTCAGGGCTCCTCACGAGAACGACCTCTCCGTTCAGTCCGAGTTCTGCCATCTTCTCCAAGGTGAGCTTTTTGACGAGTCCGCTCTTCGGCACGTTCTTTCCGTAGAAGAAGACCGCTCTCCCCACCCTGAGCTCCGCCAACCCTTTCAGAACGGTCTCTACAACTTGCCCAGTCCTCCCGCTTACCCGGTACTTTCCCTGATATTTTAAGTCCCTGAGGAGGCCGTCCTCGCAGAGTACGGCCCTCCCCTCAATGAGGGACTCCGTGGTTATGAGAACGTTGAAGCCGTCTACGGCGAGCTCCAAGCCCCTTAGATCCCCGGGTTTCAGCAGTTTCCTCCTGACCTCCTCTATCCAGGAGTCTGGAAAAACGCACCTGGCGAGAAGGTGCCTCTCCTTTCCCGTCAGCCTGTAGTGGTTGGCAACGAATTCGAGGGCGCCCTTCTTTCGGTAGCCCCTGTTGAGGAGGTACTTCAGGTCCAGGTACGCCTCAAGCAGCATGCATCACCTTGGGAGTCCATCAAATAACCTTTTCCCTAAGATCACCCAAGCGCGATCTAAAGAGACGGCGGGATGCGATAATCGCAAACTGACCTCCTCCCTCCCTAAAATGCAAAGGTTTTCAGAAAAAATGTGAAATTTCAAACGATCTTCTCCACGACCTCCCCCTGCATCCCCGTGTGTATCCTCAGCTTAACCCTCCCCCTGAGGAGCGAGCTCTTGACCTTCTTCGTCAGTATCTCGTCCACCTGGAAGATCCCTGCCGGATGCTTCATCCAGATCTCTATGAGTATCGGGTGCTCCCCGTCTCCCTCTCCGATCTCAACCCTCTCTATGGTTAGGGCCGAGACCGCGTGGATGTCAACCTTGTCCTTCTTGTAGGCCAGCCTGCTCCTACCGGCTTCCATGTCGCAGCCGTCGGCTATGGTGACCAACGAGCCCTCGATGGTCGTGCACGGAACCGCTTCGTCGTGGGTGTAGATGGCGTTTAAAGTGAGGGCCTTGAGAAGGAGTGGGTCGCGCTCCTCAAACTCATTCACGAGCTTCTCAACTATCGGCTCCGCAAGGAAGACGCTGAACTCGTAGTGTATGTTCCTGTGTATCATGTTGCCGATGTCGTGGAAGAGCGCGCCAAAGGCCACTATGAACTTGCTCCAGCGTAGGGGCTTTCCGAGCTTTTCAGCGGTTGTCCTCATCCCGGCATTCTTGACGATCCTGAGGAGCTCAAGGGCCCTCCTCGTAGTCAGGAGAACGTGCACCGGCCCGTGGTCGTTGAAGCCGTAGACGTTGAGGACTATGTAGTTGGTGGTCTCGAAGTAGTAGTGGTACTCGCGAAAGGCCCTCTCGTAAAGCTCAAAGAGCTCATCGTCTTCGAGAATAGCTTTTATCTCCTCAAGCAGTCCCTCCTCGGTGTACATTGCCTTCACCCAGGGGGGTAGGGGAGTGGGGTTTTAAGGGTTTTGAATGTTGGGGTTTAAACTCTTCCAATTCTTAGGTTCGGGGTTACACAAGTTTTTGTATTGCCAACGTCTTAGGATGAGGCCTTAGTTTGAAGATTCCAGGATATGAGGGTACAGGGGAATAAAAAAGAAAGCCCTGATCTGGTTACCTTCTCTTCACGAGTACTGGAATCAAAGCCAGCCCAACTATCAAGGCCGGCCCGCAGAGTTTTCTCTCCTTGGTGGATGTAGTGCTCTGAGTGCTTGACGGTGCACTTGTGGTTCTTGATGTTGTGCTCGTGGTCTTGGCTTTAGTGCTTGTACTGGTTGTCGTGTCCTTCGGCGCCCACGGAGGAGTTATTACCTTAAGCACTGGCTTGCCCCACTGGCAAGTTACATTAGTCCCATCTCTCCAGCATTCGAAGGTAATGTACTGTTCACACTCGCCGCAATAAGCACCGTGGAGGATCACTTTGAACGTAGTCGCGTTAATCTCCGCGTACCACCTTGTTATCGTACTGTTCCAGTAACCCTTATACCAGTGTCCCCCACTAACGTTCGGGAGATAGTTCTCAACCCCCCACTGGTACTCCTCAAGGATCTTCGAAAGATTCCACTCAGAGAGCTTGAAAGGCACTCTGGGAGTTTGAGGGTAATATTTGTCTGGTCCTTCGGTTTTTCTCCCGTTTGAGGAATAGTAGATTGTCCACACATGTGTCTCGTTGTAGGGTAGTATAATGTAAGCCTTGTATATTGACACATCGTTAAATGGATTCATTGGAGGAGTTCCATTCCTCGCAATCGCCTCTCCCCTAATACAGACGCAGAGATAAGTCTGGTTTTGGTTGAGTTTTTCGAGAGCATTAAACGCACTAACCGGCTGGAGGAATATTAAAAAGACAAAAAGCAAGGGAAGGAAACGCTTCATCCTCTCACCCCCACCGGGCGATCATGTAGTATCCAACTCCCGTGTACGGGCCGGTTTTGGCTGTATAGTTGGCTGGTAATTGATCGTCCTCTTTTCCGTCAAAGTCTAGATCCAAATACAAGCCCGCATCTATATCGTAGACATAGTTATGCCCTAAGGTGTGTCCCTTTGCGAGAAGTGCGAACACGACCTCCCAAGCAGATTTATGATTCTGCTTGAGACCATCAATTGTGTAGTTACTCTGCCAGTGGGTGGGCATTATCTCCTCAATGGAGGCTAGGTCTTTGGGTCCGCCGTAGTTTTTGATTAGTTCCAGCAATCCGTATCCGGTCTTGTTCTCTAATTCTCTTGAAACGTTTTCGAGCTGTTCTTTGAAAACCTCGTAGTCCCTTGGCGTGCTTATCTCAGTCCACAAGTCACCGGCCTCCATTACCGTCTTCATCTTCTCGAACTTTATACCATATTCATTGGCGAGGAGATTCTTTAAGTCATTGTAGGTGAACCCATCCATTTTGCCATCTTGATTCGGATCCCATGAAAATGGCGCACCGTACTCGTCATCTATGCCAAACACGAAGTGGCCGAGCTCGTGAGCCATGCCACCGTACCAGCCCTTGTTCAACGGATCGTTAAACCAGTCCCACGGGAAGATTATGTACCCGTTCTCCTTTCCGTCAAGGTTTTTCACCCACTTCCAGTACCAGAAACCGTTATATGTGACGGGATTCGTTTTGTTCAAAGTTAGCCTCACCATCGACTCCCTCCACTTTTCGCTTCCCTCCGGAGCGTTGTTCGTTATGTTGACCTCGGCTATCATCGCGTAGCCGTCCGTATAATCGTAGATAACCTGGCTCGCCCTCTGGAAGCCCTTAACGAGCTGGGTAAGGTAAGTCTGGTTGGCATCCCAGCCAACTGCAACGCTGAGCTTTATCCCAAGAACGTCGGGCTTTGCAGGGTCCTTACCTATGAAGAGCTCCGCACTGTTCGGAACGCCGTCCCCATCGTAGTCGCCGTACATGTCGTTCTTCCTCGGGTCAAACCTCTTGATGTAGCCGTTCTGCTCAAGATCGTAGTTGAGCCCGAGTTCCCTGTAGTAGGGTATGCTGTCGCCGTCCTCATCTATGATCCGAACCAAGAACCATATCTCCGCGTCGTCTTCATCGGGACTGTCAACCGTGTAGACCTCGGCGGTTTTTGGAACTGGCAGAGCCCCCGTGAGGAATTTGCCCTTAACCAGGAAGGAGCCGTTTTTGATCTTCTCGAGCTCGGCTTTGAAGCGATCGTCCAGCGGTGCGTCGGTCTTTATCCCCTGCGGTGCCCTCGGGGGCTTGAACGGAACTATCCTCGCCCCGTGCTTGTTTATCAGAAGAACCCTCCTAATCGACCCGTCGGGGAGCTTGAGCGTGAACTCCACGACTTCGGTGGGCTTTAAAACTCTAACCGGGCCCTTAGATGAGCGGTAATCGATCTCGTCCAATCCGTCCCATCCGCGAACGCTGGTTATGTTAACGACGCTCAGGTTGTAGCCGAGGGCCTCAAGGTCACCGTAGTACTTTGAGAAGGGCTCCGTATAGCCCCCCGATCCCTCACTGTAGGAGCCTGAGCCGTCGCCGGCACCGCTCAGGTGACCGTAGCCGTAGCGGACGTTGTGATCGTTCGGGGCATCGTCTCCTGACCATGTTCCTTTGAGGACGTTGAAATATAGGAGGGCCTCCCTCTTGTCCGGCTGGGGCGATATATCGAGGGGAACTTCAGAGAGATCGCTCATAACTATGGAGGCATTAAAAGTCACCGTGACAGAATCCCAGTAGTCGGGAACGTCAACTTCTATAGTTGCTATTACCTGGTCCTGAATGCTGCTCAGGGGACTCTCCCCAGCGGGCAGGTACTTTTCAAAGTCGTTCTCGTTTTGATTGAGGAAGATCGTCTTTGAAAAGTTCTGTTCGTCGATTCCCTCAATGGCCTTTCCATGTATCCTGAATCCCAGGCCGGAATCCGGTAGGGCGTCCAGGCCGCGAATTCTGAAGATGTCGATTTCAACCTTCAGATTGCCCAGCGGATCCATGTCGTCGGGATCGAGAACGCCGTCGCCATCGGTGTCCGGGTTGTCGGGGTTTGTCCCGTACTCTTCCTCAATCTCGTTGAGCCAGCCGTCGCAGTCGTTGTCGTTGACTTCAAAGGTCTCAGTCCTGGTTCTCGTCGAGAACTTGCCCTCATAAACTGCTTTTACCTGGTGGTTGCCGGAGGGAGGAACGTTCACCTGGAAGGGTACGTTGAGGAGTTCACCGGGCTGGATATCGATGATGGTAGAGCCCGCGAGATTGCCGTCGATGTAAAGTTCAACCGTCCCGATGCCCGTAAACTGGCCGGCGTTGTAGAGCTGCACGGTGAAAGCGGTCTCGCTGTTTCCACATATCCTGTCCGGGTAGGCTATGTCCCTGACCTCAACGTCGGGGTTCAGGATAACGTCCGGCTGGACTCTAAGGGCGCTCGTCAAAGTACCCCCCCCACAGAAGGGCAACCAGCAGGAGTACCATGCCAACTATCTTCCTCATGGGATCACCACCAAACTGGCAAGATTAAAGTAGGGCACTTCTACTTAAAAACCTCTCTATTAACCATCGGTGATAAAACCGGGGAAACCAAATCAAAGGGGACTAAAAGGCAGGGCCCGCTGGAGCCCCTTGAGGCAACCAACGCCCAGCTTAATAGGGCACATGGGCACAAAGGCAATAGCTTACATCTGGATCAACGAAAAGAAGTGGAGAGCGCAGGCGTTGGGGCAACTTGAGCAGGGAAAGGGGAGCTTGCCGCAGGCAACATTTTGGCGAGCTCACAATAAACGCCGCAAGAATGGGGGGCATGATGAGACCCATGGCGCCGAGGGGTTCCGGGAGGTAAGCATCTCACTCTAACATGCCCTCAAGCTCCAGTACCTTCTTCGAGCGGAGGTAAACCACCGGAATTCCCCTCTCGCGGAGCCTTCTCCTGAGATCCTTGTCGTTGGTGCAGACTATGACGTGCTCGTTTTTTGCCGCGAAGTCGAAGATCTGGTCGTCCGTCGGTCTCTTCCCGAACTCACCAACCTTGAGGGTCTCGAACCTCTCCGCGAGCTTCTTCGCCATCCTCACCGCGAGCAGATCCCTCCCGCGGGACTTCCTCTCTACGAGATCGAGCTCCCGCAGAACGACGTCCGGAACGGCGATCTTGAAGCGGACGTCCAGGATCCTGTGAAGCTCGGAGATTACGTCAACGCCGAACTGACCGGGCACGAGGAGAAAGTTCGTGTCAGGGATAACGAGCCACTCCTTCCTCTCCATAGGAACCACCAAGGAAGAAAAGGAAAGGGTTCAGTCCCTGATGAAGCCGTAGCCTATGAGGCGCCATCTCGAACCGATCTTCCTGCTTATCGCTACCCTGTCCCCGGGTTCGGCGCAGACTGGTATCTGGAGCTTCAGCTCGGCGGTGCCCTTTCCGAGGCCTGTAACGAGGCCCATCGTCCTGGCCGTCCCGACGTTCAGGAGGAGCACCTCCTTCCTCTTTATCGGCTCGACCTTCAGTTCCTCCTCGGTTCCTACAACCCTCTCAAGGAGGTGAACCTCAAGGGTCAGCTCGTCCCAGACAGGCGGGAGCTGGCCGGGCTTTCCGACGACGTTTCCGGCCATCAGGTCGCCCTTCGTGAGGTAGGGGTCGAGCTTCGTCCCAACGCCAACGAGGCCGCCGGGGTAGGCCTCCTCAACAAACCTTCCACCGGCCTGGAGCGAGACCACCTCGGTCGTTATGGGCTCGTACTTTATCCGCCCGTGCTCCTCGTAGGGAACACCTGGCCTTATCTCGATCTCGTCCCCCACTTTGAGCTTGCCCTGGACGATGGAGCCGCCCACGACGCCACCGACGAGCTTCTCCGGCGGGGTTCCAGGCTTGTTGACGTCGAAACTCCTCAGGACGAGCATCTTTGGTGGCCTGCTCGGGTCGCGCTTCGGCGTTGGTATGAACCTCTCTATGGCCTCAAGGAGGACATCAACGTTCGCACCGTGCAGCGCTGAAATCGGGATTATCGGGGCGTTCTCGGCGACCGTTCCCCTAACGAACTCCTTAATCTCGTGGTAGCGCTCTATGACCTTCTCCCTGTCAACCAGTTCGATCTTGTTGAGGGCTATGACGATGTTCCTGTTGCCGACTATCTGCAGGGCCATGAGGTGCTCCCTGGTCTGAGGCATTACGCCCTCGTTCGCGGCTATTACCAGAACCGCCCCGTCCATCAGGGAAGCTCCTGCGAGCATCGTGGTCATCAGCGCCTCGTGGCCCGGTGCGTCAATGAATGAAACGCGCCTCTCGAACTCGGTTTCATGCCCGCAGTAGGGGCAGATCGGTGAAGTTGAGTACCTGCCGCAGTTCGGGCACTTCCTTATCTCCGCGTCGGCGAAGCCTATCTTTATCGTGATGCCCCTCCTGAGCTCTTCGCTGTGGGTGTCGGTCCAGATTCCGGTTAGGGCTTTCGTCAGTGTGGTTTTACCGTGATCAACGTGACCGACCATGCCTATGTTGACTTCAGCCTGTTTGAACTTACCATCGGCCATATCTCTCACCCTAAGGCTAAAAAGCGGGGACGCTTATTAAGGTTATCCATCGGAAACAGAAAAGGGCCGGCTCACCAGCCGGTCTCGTATTCGAAGGTTACCTCCGCGGAGCCCCCCACAGGCACGTCGAGCCTGAACTCAACGTAGGATCCCGTCTCGTCCGCGGGCTGCACGCTTGAGCTCAGCATCTTCCCCCCGTATTTGTAGTGCCTGACGATCACGGTCCTGTTTTCATCGCCGAAGTTCTCTATCTTGATCTGAACCTTGTAGCGGGCCCATCCGTTGCCCCTCTGGTAGCTCAGGATCTTCGTCGTCCCCTTGAGGTCGTAGTCCTTCCCGATTCCTATCCTCACTGTGTCCCCTTTAGGCGTGTGCCCTATGCGTCCCTCTCCTATCAGAATGGTTCCACCGCTGCCCTCGCTGTAAACCTCGACCACGCCCGCGGGGAGAACCTTGTCCGTTTTGAATGAGACGGACTCGTAAACGGGCCCGCTCCTGTCGTAGGCCCAGCTCTCGTAGAGGTACTCCCTCCGGAATCCTGTCCGGGCAGATATGTAGGGGAACATCATGGTGCTCGCGGGCTGGATGTCTATGGCCCCGAACTGGTAAGTGTAGAAGGCCTCGACCTTTTCTGGCTCCTGCGATGGTTGGACCTCCCCAGATTTGGCCCCCATAGCGTAGAGCTCCCTTGGGGAGCCCTGGTAGAGGTTCACGTTTCCAGACACGAGCACGACCTTTGCGTTCTCAAAGCCATGGGATGTGGGGTTCTTGATGACGACGAAGCCTAAAAGCCTCGCGGTACTCCCGTTGAGGTAAAGCTTGTACCTCGTCTCCCAGCTCATCCCGCCAACGCGGTAGATCACCTCAACTGGGTAGGTGCCGGCCCTCTCCGCCAGGAAGCTTGCGTAGACCCCGCCCTTTTTCTCAAGTCTCGACGCCCTGAAGTAGACTAACTCCTCAGGATTCACGGCGTAGAGGCCGTTCTCCCCCTCAATTATCAGCTTTCCGTTCTTCAGGCCGAGGAACTTCCCGTCTATTACGTCCCCAGAGCTCAGCTTCACCTCCACGTTGGAGCCGACGTTGGAGTCGTAGAGGTTCTCGCTCGACTGGGAGCTGTAGAGGCCCAGGAACTCAACGCTCGAATTGAGCGGCCTTATGGTTATCTCCTCAACGTTGAGGCCGGCCAGCTCCTCTAAGGGAACCCTGTTGACCCCCTTTTCAAGGCTCAGGTTAAGAACCCTGCTCACAACTCCTATCTGGGCTGAATCGTAGAGCGCCAACGTCGTATCGACCTTCGCAGCGCGCCCCCGCTCGAAGCCCTGAAACACCACCATGAGGAGGATTACCCCCACGGCGGCCAGAACAACAATACCCTTCTTCACGGCACACCACCATAATTCCTTTGTTCATCAACCTATTTATACCCCCGGGACAGCTTCAATCTCAACTGAAGTGATGGCCCGGTTTCCGGATGGAAACCCTTTTAACCGGCCCCGGCTACTCACAACCGTCAGGCTTACGGGGTGATTGCTATGGACAGGGTTGGAAAGGCCAAGGAGATAATTGAGAAGGCGAAGGCCGAAGACAGGTCCCTTGTTGAGCCCGAGGCGAAGGAGATACTCAAACTCTACGGAATCCCCGTCCCGGACTTCAAGGTCGCGACAAACGAGGAAGAGGCGGTTCAGTTCTCAAGGGAGATCGGCTACCCGGTCGTTATGAAGATAGTCTCCCCGCAGATAATCCACAAGAGCGACGCCGGCGGCGTCAAGATAAACATCAAGAGCGACGAAGAGGCAAGAAAGGCCTTCAGGGAGATAATGGAGAACGCCAGGAAGTACAAGCCGGACGCAGACCTCTGGGGCGTCATCATCTACAAGCTCCTCCCGCTCGGGAAGGAGGTCATAGTCGGCATGATCCGCGACCCGCAGTTCGGCCCGGCAGTGATGTTCGGTCTCGGTGGAATCTTCGTCGAGATCCTCAAGGACGTAAGCTTCCGCGTCGCTCCGATAACCAAGGAAGAGGCCCTTGAGATGATAAAGGAGATAAAGGCTTACCCGATTTTAGCGGGCGCGCGCGGCGAGAAGCCGGTGGATATAGAAGCCTTGGCGGACATCGTCGTCAAGGTCGGCGAGCTCGCCCTTGAGCTTCCCGAGATTAAGGAGCTCGACATCAACCCGATATTTGCCTACGAGGACTCGGCCATAGCCGTTGACGCGAGGATGCTCCTCTGAGCCCTCTAACCTTCTATTTCAGGCTCTCACTTTTTACTCAGCCTTCTTTCCTCTAATCAACCCTTTTTCGTGTGCCCTTCGCTACTCCGGACGGGAGAAAGCGTTATAAGGAATGAGCCCAATACATTCTGTAACTTTCCTGATGAGGGGTGAGACCTTGCGTTTTGCAATAAGACTCTTACCGGGAAGAGAGCCCTACAGGGTTCCCTTCAACCACCTGCACTACCTCCAGGGACTCATCTACCAAAGAATCCAGCGGAAAGACCCCGAACTCAGCTTAAAGCTCCACAATCCCAAAGTCCCGAAGTTCTTCACGTACTCCCTCTTCATGACGGAGGAGAGGGAGTTCCTGGAGGGAAGAGCCTACTTCCTCGGCCGCGGCGGGGCTTACCTTTACTTTTCCACAGCTGTCCCGGAGATAGCGGAGGCCTTCATAGGCGGACTCCTCGAAGAACCCGAGGTTGAGCTATGGGGCGAGCGGTTCATCCTGAGGGAGATCAGGGCCCTCTACGAGCCCGAAAGGCTGAGCGGCAAGAAGCTGGTTACCCTTTCGCCGATAGCGGTTTCAACAACAAGGCCACTCTTTGGAAAGCCGAGGAGCTATGATCTGGCACCTACAGACCCGGAGTTCTACGACCACCTCAGGGAGAACCTCATCGAGAAGTACACAGCTTTAACGGGAAAAACGCCCGAGAGCGGTGAGCTTGAAGTTAAGGTTTACCTCGCCAAGCCGAAGCGCTTCGAGGTAAAGCCCGGGATCTACCAGAGGGCGTGGCATCTGGTCTTCCGCGTTAGGGGGGATGAGGGCCTTCTGAGGGTTGGTTATTTAGCCGGTTTCGGGGAGAAGAACTCAATTGGGTTTGGGATGGTGAAGGTTGATGGGAGGAAGCCGAGGGTGAAGAAGAGCTGGAGAGGAGGTGGAAAAGATCGGGAAAGAAAGAAGGATTGATGCGTTTCTGGAAAACTCCAAGACAGGAGAAATCTCTACACCGAGGGACAAGCACTCTCCGTTATTTACTTGGACGGGGCATCCTTTTACGGACGCAGGCCTCGTTGCTCTTCTTCTGCTCAGCGGGAAGAACAGACCGGAAGAGCTAACAGAAGAGGATATTGAGGAAGCAATTAAATTCGCTTCAAGGCTCTACTCAAGAAAAGAATGGAGTTCAGGTTACATCCACGCCATGATGCTTCCAAACAGCGGGATCCTCATGGCCAATCCCAGTATGTCCAAGAAACGCACACCAGAAGCTATAAAGACAAATCTGCTTTCCCTCCTCTATGAGAATGAAGATCCAAATGCACCAATGTGTGAAATCTGCGGAAGAAGACACGCACGTTCAAAACCTGTGTATAGGTCAGACTTTCCCCTAGTTGGAACTGGAGGTGTCCCAAACTACTTCCCCTCGGGAAAAGATGGTGCAAACATATGCTCTCACTGTCTCTTCCTTGCCCAGATGATGCCTTTAGTGGCTTACCGCCTCTCAAGGATTCTGATAATCCATGCCTACCCCTACGAACTTATGCTAGAGTTCCACAGAGAGGCCATTGATGATGTGAAAAAGAGTGAACTTGCTTCAGTTGCTAGGAACTTTAAGAGGCCGGAGAACTTTCTCTTCAAGAAGCTTAGTGAAATAGGCAGGAACATAGAGTTAGGTAAACTAAGCGGGGCCTCAATAACACTCTATTACTTTGTCAACAACAATCAGGGGCAGGAGATAGATGTTATTTATATCCCAAACCCTGTCGTGAGATTCGTTGCTTTGGCAAGTCAGCGTGACTCAGATGGATGGGCCAGAATAGTCTCAATGGGCTGGAACAGGGGCTGTGCAAAGAGGCTTGCCAAAAAACCGGAGGAAATCGAAAAGAGCTGTCAAAACGATGTGTACCGCAGGCTTCTGAACGGTGAGAGCATATTGAATTACTTCATTGACCGTCCAAACCGGCGGACAAACGCAAGCTGGAATCTCCTCTCCTTTTACTGTTCGGAGGTGTTGGGTTTGGATAAAGAAGCTCTGGAGTTTGTTAAGGGAGTTGCCGATAGGATTGTAGAAACGATAGAAAAACTGCCAGACAACAAGCTCTCAAGGCGCGTCAGGGAGCTTGAAAGGGCCGAGAAGCTCTACCAGTTTGAGAGTTTCTTCATCAGGGTTGAAAAGGACAGGCAGGAGCTTGGAATACCGGAAGCCCTGATGAGCTTCGACGACTTCGCACGGATACTCACCAGCTACGGCGAGGACTTAAACGTATCATGGAAGACTGTCAAGAACCTGCTCCTCTTCCGCATCTACGAAAAGCTCCATGACAGGCTAATGAAGGCCTCCCCCGAGGAGACCGGAGAATCTGAAGAGGAAGAAGAATTTGAGGAGGGTTGAAGAATGAGGTTTGCGACAGGTTTGGTTTTGATAGACGCGCCACACTCGGCGCTTAACATGCTCGGTATAGACGAGAGCCTCGCGGACAGGAACGTTACCAGGGTGAAAACTCTCAAGCGCGGTGGAAGGCGTTATCCCTATGTTTCTCCACAGGCCTGGAGGTACTGGTGGCGCTCAACGTTGAGAGAGCACTTTAACTGGGAACTTTCCCCGCTCTACCGCGAGCAGAAACAGGTGTTCACCGCAGCAAATCCCCTCAAGTATCCTGACGATGACGTCTTCGGCTACATGAGGGCCTTCAAGAAGGGTGGAGTTAACGTTACCGTAACGAGGGTCTCGCCGTTAAAAAACACTCCGCTTATCTCCGTCTTACCCGACAGGAACTCCCTTACAGTTGATGAGGGTTATGCATCCAGACACGAAGGCGACCCTGTTCCTTACAGCCAGGAGTTCTATTCCACCGTCCTCAAAGGTGCCTTTTCCCTCGACCTTGACGCTGTTGGAAGGTTCACGATAATCAGCAAGGCAGGCTTTAAGAACCTGCTGACGAGGGATGACGTTCCAAAGGATAAGAACGGCAAACCCAAGAGGGGAACTGAAGAAATCGTAAAGGAAATAGAAGAAATGGAAAAACTTGCGAGAGAACTTGGAGTTGAGAAGAGAGAAAAGGAATGGATAATGCCCTCCCCCATTAGGAAGAAGCGCGCAAGCGAGACGATAAAAGCCCTCCGCTTCCTCACCGGCGGGGCAAAGCAGACGCAGTACCACACCGACGTAACTCCCAAGTTCATCCTCCTACTCAACATCAACGCAGGAATAAACCCCTTCATAAGCGACGTCGTTTTTGAAGAAAGCGGGGAGGTAAAGTTCGACGCGGAGGCACTTGCAAAGAGGCTCAAAGACCTCAAAGAGGTTATTCCAGAGGGTGCAAAGCTCTACATTGGCTATGATGAGGGCTTTATCAAGTCCCTCGGCTGGGATATAAATGACATCGAAGAGAAGCTTAAGGCCAACGGACTGGATATCGTTAAGGGAAGTGTCAAAGACGCCATCGAAGGGTTCGTGGAGGAAATCGAAGCCTACTACGGGTGAGCCGATGATAAGGGTGAAGCTTAAGGCCTGGACTGCGTCCTTCCGCTTTCCCACTTTCCAGTCGGGATACCAGCCTACACTCCCAGTTCCACCGCCGTCCACAATTCAAGGGATACTCTCGGCTGCAAAGGGAGAACCAGTATATCTGAGCGAGCTTCCCTACGTTGGCTACGTCTTCAAAAGCGGTGGCAGAGGAGTTGATCTTGAGAAAATATACGCCCTCGGAAAAGTCGAAACGGACATAATGAAACGTGAATTCCACTACAACGTGGAACTCTACCTGTATCTCACTGATTACTGGAAAGAACACTTCAAGAGGCCCTGCTATCAGCTCCTCCTAGGAAGGTCAAGCGACGTTGCAACAGTTGAGGAGATAAAAGCGGTTGAACTTGAGGAGAAAGAGGCCCCGCTGGGAGGCACAGTCATCCCGATAAACCTCGGTCTTCCCGGAATGATCCACTCGCTCGTCGTCGAATACGACTACTCCAGCGTTCCAAGGAGGGCAAAGCTGGTTAAGCCCTTCGTAGTTCTCCCGTTTCCAGGGACACTTGTGGAAAGAAGGAGACAAACTGCCAGGGCTCTCTATGATCCGGAGCTGGACATCGGAGTTTACCTGCACAGGTGGAGCTAATGAAGCTCTGCTACGCCAAGTTCAATCCCCACCAGTTCCTTGAGTGCCATACCCTCGATGCCATCAACGTCCTGAAAAGCTTGAAAAACTCATTTCACTGGCTCGAAGAGCTTTCTCCAAGAATCTTTGAACTTTCCTTCTATGCAGTTCTCCTTCACGATGTCGGTAAATGTGCCTCAGGTTTTCAGAAATCAGGACTTCAGAGGAAGCGATGGGGCTACCGCCACGAGCTTCTCTCAGTCCCGTTCGTCCAGTTTTTGGACTATGGGGAGCGGGAGAAGAACATCATAGAGCTGGCGGTACTCACGCACCACAAGACCCTCGACGAGCTCGACCCTATTCTCCCGCTGGGTGGTGAGGAGCTTTCCCCGGAGTTCTACGAAAAGATAGAGGAGCTTCTGGAGAGGGCGGAATATCTGGAGCGGATGTTCATACCAAGGATTCCGAACATGGAGGCGTACTACTTCGGCACTAAACGGCCCCCCAAGAGGTTTAAACTCCCTCTTGACTGGCGGGAAAGGCTCCGGGACTTCGACTTCCAGGCCCTGAAGGAGTGGTACGAAGAGCACACCAATAACGAAAGGCTCACCCTGACGTTTATGCGGGGTCTCTTAAACGCCTCCGATCACCTTGCTTCAGCGGGTGAAACTTCCATTGCGCTCCTTCCGGACATCGGGGAAAGACTTGAACTCAAGATTCCAATCGAAAAGCTTCGCCCTCTCCAGATAAAGGCCTCACAGCATGTAGGAAACCTCATTTTGAGGGCTCCCACTGGCTATGGAAAAACCGAGGCTGGGCTACTATGGGCTAATAAAAACGCCTTCAGAAGTGAAGGAAAGATAGCGAGCAGGATTTTCTACATCCTCCCCTACAAGGCAAGTATAAATGCAATGCACAGGAGACTCATAGGGCTGTTCTCAGACCCTTCATTAGTAGGAGTTCTCCATAGCTCAGCAGGTTTCTATCTTTACTCCTCTTCCTTGGAATACAGGAGACTCGGCTCCCTCTACAGAAAAATATACACCCCTCTGAAAGTCACGACGCCGTTTCAGCTTATGAAGGCATTCTTTGGTGTCGGATTCCACGAAATGCTAAAAACGGAACTGGCAGGCTCACTCCTAATTTTTGACGAGATACACGCCTACGAACCGAACGTCCTCGGCATAATCTTGGCAATGCTTGAGGAAGTTGCCCCACTGAAGTCAAAAGTCATGGTAATGACGGCTACACTGCCGGACTTCTTGGAGGATTTAATTAAAGAAACTCTGCCCTTTGGGGAGTTAAAAGCTCCTCCCGAGGAGGCAGATCAATTCACCCGCCATAGGGTTCACGTCATTGATGGAAGCATGGACTCCATTGAAGAGCTTATTCCAGAGCTGGGGCTCTATCAGAGGGTAAAGGATACCTCAAGGTCTGCTCTCATAGCCTGTAACAGCGTTGATAGAGCCGTTGCCACTTACAAAGCCCTCAGAGAGAACGGGTTCAGAGTCCTGCTACTTCACAGCAGGTTCACTCACGGCGACAGGGAGAGCAAGGAGAGGGCGCTCTTAGAGAGGATGACGGATTACGACTTCGTAGTTGCTACTCAAGTAGTAGAGGTCTCGCTTGACGTGAGCTTCTCAACGATACTGACGGAACCCGCCCCTCTCGATGCACTTATACAGCGCTTTGGAAGGGTGAACAGAGGGGGATGGAGTGAGGGAAAAATAGAGGACGTTTACGTCCTAACTCAGGGTTCTGAGGCCGACAGGAAGATTTACAAAGACTACCAAGTGGTAGAGGAGAGCGTCAAGATTCTAAGAGAACTCGATGGAAAGGAACTAAAGGAATCGCTTATTCCAGAACTCGTCAGCACTGCATACTCAGAAATTTCGAAGAAACTGACCGAAAAGGTTCAGGGCTACAAAAAGCTTGCAAAGGAAGTCTTTAACAGCGTGAAACCTCTTAAGGGGGGAGAAGATGAGAGGAAATTCTATGAGATGTTCAACGGAGTAGAGGCCATTCCAAGCACCTACGCTGGTGAAGTGCTCAAGCTTCTCAACAGGGGAATGGGAATTGAAGCATACCGCTATCTCGTCCCAATACCAATTTGGCTTTACTGGGCTGAGAAAGAGAACTTCCACAGGCTCAGCGATAAGGGCATAGGAAAACATGTCCTCGTTGCCGAGCTTGAGTATAGCCCGGAAACAGGCCTCTCAAAGGAGCCCCTGTCTGCGGGGGACATCCTGTAATTATACCAAAAACTATAAAATTCACTACACTAAATACTGTTACAGGTGGAGGTGTAATGAAGCCACCCTTCGTCTATGGGAGAAAAGTGGGCAGGGAGCATTTCGCAGACAGGGAAGAGGAGCTCGAAAAGCTCAAAATAGCCATAATGGGCGGTCAGAACGTTATCATATACTCACCGAGGCGCTATGGGAAGAGTTCCCTCGTGAGCATTGCCCTGGAGGAACTTGGGGAGAACGTGTATCCGATAGAAGTTGACTGCTCGGGAGTCCTCACCAAGAAAGAGCTCGCCGAGAGAATAAGCTCAGCGGCGATAAGGACGTGGAAAGGCCGAGTAGAGGAGTTCCTGAGGAAACTGTTTAAAACGACGACGCCCAGAATCATCATCGGAAAAAGACTCGGTGTGGAGTTCGTAGTGGGGGAGGAAAACGCCGCCTTCGAAGAGGCTCTAAAGTTACCAAAGCGCCTCGCGGAGATCACGGGGAAGAGAATCGTGGTCGTTTTCGATGAATTCCAAGAGGTGAGTAACCTCGGAAAAGACGTTCTCCCAAAGATGCGCGCCGAGTTTCAGAAGCATAAGGAAGTAACCTACGTCTTCGTGGGGAGCAAGCAGGGGATGATGCGCGAGATATTCCAGTCTCCCAGCAGTCCCTTCTACAACTTTGGGATGCACATGGTCCTCAGGAGAATCCCGGAGGAGAAGTTCAGACCCTTCATTGAAAACAAATTCAGGGAGAGCGGGCTTGAGGTCGACAGCGAGCTGATAGATTCCGTGCTGAGGATAACCAAAGGACACCCCCACTACACGCAGATGCTGTGCTACCGACTGTGGTTGAACGCCCTCCTCTCAAAGAAGAAAGAGATATCAGAGGGAGACCTGGAGAAGGCCCTTGAAGAGATACTCAACGAAACCGCAGAGTTCTTTGAGGAAATGTGGGACTCCCTGACGATTAACCAGCGGAGGCTCCTCGTTGCGATAGCGCGGAACGAGAGCGACCTTTACTCAAGGGATTTCCTTAACCGATATGGATTTGAAAGGACTTCAACGGTCCAAGCGGCGTTGAGGGCCCTTAAAGAAAAGGAGCTGATAGTGCGGGAAAACGGAAAATACCTGATAGAAAATCCCCTCTTTGAGCTTTGGATACTCAGGATAAGCGAGGGCTGAAAGATGGAGGAATACCCCCTTGACCAACTCCTCATCGGCGGCACGGAAATCAACTACCTCTTCATCTGCCCCACCAAGCTCTGGTATTTCTCACACGGCATCACTATGGAAGGGGAGAACGAGTGGGTCGACCTCGGGAAGTTCCTGCACGAGAGACGTTACGGGAACGAGGAGAAGGAGGTCCAGATAGGAAGCATAAAGATAGACTTCATCCGGAAGGGGGACGTCATAGAGGTGCACGAGGTCAAGCTCGGAAAATCAATGGAGAGGGCCCACGAGATGCAGGCGCTCTATTACCTCTACTATCTCAAGCGGCTCGGCATCAAAGCGAAAGCGGTTCTCCACTACCCGAAGCTCAACGAGACGAAGGAGATAACGCTGGACGGCCGCGAGGAGGAAGTGGAAGCTGCCATACGCGAGGTCCAGAGGGTGAAATCACTGCCCGCTCCGCCGGAGCCGGTCAAATCAAAGAAGTGCAAAAAATGCGCCTACTACGAGCTGTGCTGGGTATGAGGTGGTGGGAGTGAAAAGAAGAACTCTACGGTTGGGAAAGCGTCTTTTCCCCGAAGATATCGAGAAATCCATAATAGAGGGCTTTGACGAATGCGTTGGGGAAATTGAGGGCTTCCCAAAAGAAGGACCAGAGAAAGAGAAGAAAGCAAAGAACGCTCACAACGGTGAAAGAAGATGAGAAAACGCTCCCTCACCCTCTTCTCGGACGGAAACCTCTTCCGGAGGGAGAACACCCTATACTTCGAGAACGCCAACGGGAGGAAGCCCCTGGCAATTGAGGGGATATACGACATCTACATCTACGGTCACGTGAACATAAGCTCTCAAGCATTGCATTTCCTTGCCCAGAAAGGGATAGCGGTTCACTTCTTCAACCACTACGGCTACTACGACGGCTCGTTTTATCCAAGGGAAAAGCTCCACTCCGGAGACCTCGTGATAAAGCAGGCCGAGCACTATCTGAGGGGGGAGAAGAGGCTGAGGCTCGCCAAGCTATTCGTCAAAGGCTCGGCCCTCAACATGGAGCGCAATCTGAAGCGCTGGAAGGTCGCAAAAGGATTTGCTGAGGAGCTTGAGGGACTCCTCGGGGAGCTGGAGGAGGCCGGAAAGATAACCGACGTCATGAACGTCGAGGCGAGGATCAGGCAGGAGTACTACACCCGCTGGGACGAGCACCTGCCCGAGGGCTTTAAGATAGTCAAACGCACCAGAAGGCCACCGGGGAACGAGATGAACGCGCTGGTAAGCTTCCTCAACTCCCGCCTGTATGCCACCATCGTGAGCGAGCTCTACAACACCCAGCTGGTCCCGACGGTGAGCTACCTCCACGAGCCCGGTGAGCGAAGGTTTTCCTTAGCTTTGGATCTGAGCGAAATCTTCAAGCCGATTATAGCGGACAGAATAGCAACTCGCCTCGTGAAGCAGGGGATAATCAAGAGGGAGCACTTCCGGAGCGAGCTCAACGGCGTCCTGCTAACGAAAGAGGGGATGAGGCTCGTCTTAGAGCACTACAACCGCGAGCTGGCCAAGAGCGTCAAGCATCCCGGCCTGAAGAAGAACGTCACGAAGCAGAGGCTGGTAAGACTTGAGGCCTACAAGCTGATAAAGCACCTCGTTGGGGTTAAGGATTATGAGCCTCTGGTGGCGTGGTTCTGAGGTGACCTAAATGCCCCACCCAGCCGAGATAGAGGAGTTCAACGAGAGGATACGCAGGGCGGTCTCGGGAAACCCTCCCGTCGAGCGGAGGATATGGGTGACGTCGCTCAGCCGCTGCCTCAGAAAGACGGCCCTCTCAATATACCTCAACACCTACAGCCCGTCGAAGAGCTGGGAGGCCAGGATAGGCTCAGCCCTTCACGGATGGCTCGGGGAGGTCGTGAAAGGGGCGGAGTTTGAAGTTCCGGTTGAGTACGAGCTGAGGGACGGCTGGAAGCTCGTCGGCAGGGTGGACGCCGTTAAAGGGCCCTACGTCCTTGAGTTCAAGTTCATGGGCTTCGAGAAGAAAGACCGCGACTCCCCCAGAGTAAAGAAGAACCATGACCTCGAACACGCGGAGCCCTCAAAGGAGTGGGTGGAGCAGATAAACGCCTACATGGGCATGTTAGAGAAGGAGAGGGGCTACATTTACATCTTCGACAGGAACGGGCTCGAATTCAGGGTCTTCGAGGTGGCCTTCGATGAGGGGCTTTTCAGGAGGTTCATAAAGCGGGCAGAGAGGGTCATAGAGGCCGTCGAGGAACTTGAGCGCGGAAGGTTTCCGACGTGGATTTCAACCGTCGGGAACAAGAAGTGGGTCTGCCGTTCCTGTCCCTTCAGGCCGATATGCGGGGCAATAGACAGGAAGTGGCTCGTCGAGGAGGAGTAATCAGGGGAGCGTTCCTAAAAGGCCGATGAAAGTTGCAATGACGAGCGATAGGAAGATAGCCTTCAAGGCCCGCCCACCTATTCTCACCGCAGTCCTCGCGCCGAGCCACGAGCCGAGGGCAACTGGGACGAGGAGGAGCAGGCCGAGGGTGAACTCAACCGACCCACCGCGGGCATATCCAGTGAAGGCAATCAGGTTCGTGAAGAAGATTAGGAGCTTCGCGGTGGCGTTGGCCCTCAGGATATCGAGCCTGAAGAAGAGGCCCAGGGCCGTTATCGTGACGAGGGTTGAGGCCTCGCCGAGGATGGCGATGTAGAAGCCGAGAGCAAAGCCGACGGTGATCTGGGAAAGCAGACCGCTCAGGACGGGCTTTTCGGTGCCCTTCCCGCGGAGCGTGAAGTAGGAACCCATGAGGAGGAAAACAGCAACGATGAGCCCCGCAACTTTATCGGGAACCGTGAGGAGAACAGAGCTCCCGATTAGGGCCCCGGTACAGGCCGAGGCTATCAAAGCCGAGGCGAACCTCACCTCAAGAACGCCCGCCCTGAGGTATTCGAGGGAGGAGACAAGGGTTAAGCCAGCTATGACCATCTTCAGCGTCCCGACGGCGGTCTTAACGGGGAGACCGAGGAGCGTGAGGATGAAGAAGACCACTAAACTGCCCCCGCTCATCATGGAGCCGATGAAACCGCCGAGGAAGGCGAGGCCCGTGATACCGGCAAGGAGTAGGGGGTTCATGGGGGGAGTTGGGTGAGGGGAGTTTAAATGATGTCCTCAAGAGGGTTCTTCTCCACGCCGAGTACCTCCCTCTCGGGCATCGAGCGGAGTTTGTAGATGACAAGGGAGTCCTCTTCCTCGTCTGTGAGCTCTCTCAGTCCGGCTTTTATGCGCTCAAACTCGGCCCTGGTTACCTCCCCCTCAAAGACGCTGTTCTGAACCCAGTGGAGGTGTTGCCTGAGGAACTTCTTCACCCTGTTGACCCGCTCGGCGGAGACGTCGTAGACGATGACTATGTACATGCCACCACCACTGGAGATAGGGCCCAGAGGTTTTAGGTCTTTCCGCATCACGCTTAGATGGCCCCACATCCCAAAACCTCACCTATGGAGACAGCTTTCTGAAAAACTTCTCCCGTGGAGGTTCTGGAGGTCTTTAGTAACCCTCGGTTAATATTTGATAACAAGTTACATGATCCTGGATAAAATGTAACGAAATTTTTTCAAAGTTCTGGACGGGAAGTGGGGAAGGGCGAAGTACCTGTTATCCCTGTGGAAACCGGCATATTTTTGAATTAAAGAGCTCAAATCTTGTTTCAATCGGTTTAAGCGCCTCTCTTTCCCCCGGAAGTCCCGCGCACATAAAAGAGCACTCGGGGAAGGCCCTTACGGGGTAGCTCTATCTGCCGAGCCCGGTCTTTTAGCGGGTGGAAATCCAGCTGTCTCAGGGCTTTTCCGAGGCCCCTTTGAGGAAAAGCTTATAAGATCCGAGGGTTCTTATTGTTTTGTAGGGCGAAAGGAGGAAAAAGCCGCCCTGTTGCAATAAGACTCTAAGAGAATTGAAACTGGGCTAATTCTACTGCCTTTTTCTCTAACAGCATTGTTGCAATAAGACTCTAAGAGAATTGAAACCGAGTTAGACATCGTGATGAACAAGCTCTCGGCTCTGTTGCAATAAGACTCTAAGAGAATTGAAACAGATGCTCCAGAAGAAGTGAACGGCGAAGTCCACATGTTGCAATAAGACTCTAAGAGAATTGAAACTTACACTATAGCTACCTTCTGGTCTACTTTTATACAGGTTGCAATAAGACTCTAAGAGAATTGAAACGCGGCTCAAACTTATCACATGCAGCTTGCCACGGCGGGTTGCAATAAGACTCTAAGAGAATTGAAACTCATCAGAGGCTTCATCAAACTCGCACTAATCCCCGCCGTTGCAATAAGACTCTAAGAGAATTGAAACGAGAAAAATAAGAAACGCAAGAAGCGGAAGAGCAGAGTTGCAATAAGACTCTAAGAGAATTGAAACGACGAGTTCGGCGACGCTCACGCCTTCTTCACGTGCTGTTGCAATAAGACTCTAAGAGAATTGAAACGAAGGAGCTGATGAAGACGAAGATGGCTATGGAGATGGTTGCAATAAGACTCTAAGAGAATTGAAACGAACCGACAGAGTTTGAAATAAAAGGGAAGGGAATTCGTTGCAATAAGACTCTAAGAGAATTGAAACAGGCGTGGTTTGCTACGACCACGTGGGGCAGGAAATGTTGCAATAAGACTCTAAGAGAATTGAAACCCCTTTGGCGCCTTGACCGGGAGCTTCACTTGTGCGTTGCAATAAGACTCTAAGAGAATTGAAACAGACTACGTGCAGAAGTTCGTCGAGTTTGCACAGCAGGTTGCAATAAGACTCTAAGAGAATTGAAACCTTTGCGATACCGCTGCAATACGCTTACCTGCTGACGTTGCAATAAGACTCTAAGAGAATTGAAACGATAAACAGTGCCCCATTCTTCGTCTGCAACGCCCTTGTTGCAATAAGACTCTAAGAGAATTGAAACCCCTTTGGCGCCTTGACCGGGAGCTTCACTTGTGCGTTGCAATAAGACTCTAAGAGAATTGAAACTCCCATTCTGCCCTTCTTCTTGATGTACTCGACAATCTGTTGCAATAAGACTCTAAGAGAATTGAAACCTCGCTTAAGCTCTTCTGCTTCCCCT
The DNA here is from genome assembly GCF_026991495.1 of Thermococcus sp. Lineage (GTDB taxonomy): Archaea > Methanobacteriota_B > Thermococci > Thermococcales > Thermococcaceae > Thermococcus. The sequence continues at coordinate 92,392 of NZ_JALXBJ010000088.1, forward strand.
TCTTCTGCTCCTGTTGCAATAAGACTCTAAGAGAATTGAAATGACACGCGTACATCGCTGCCGATTTTTTAAACGTTGCACAAGCCCCGGGCTGGAAGAATTGAAAGCATGAGAAAGACAAGGCTCACTCGCCGTAAAATGCCTTCAGATAGAGCTCCCTTATCTCCTCGGGCTTTGCCTCCACAGGGTTGAAGGCCATCAGCCCGTCGCGGTAGGCCCTCTCGGCCATTTCCTCCAGCCTTGAGGTGAACCTCTCCTCGTCAACCAGCTCCCCCAGGCTCGGGACGTTGAGCCTCCTGTTGAGCTCTCTAACCGCCTGGATTAGGTCTTCGGCACCTTTCAGTCCGAGCTCCACCGCTATCTCCCCATAGCGCCTCCTCGCGTACTCGCTTCTGCCCGCGTTGAACTCCATCACGTATGGTATGAGAACCGCGTTGAGGAGGCCGTGGGGCCCTATCCACGCCGCCTTGTGGCTCATTGCATGGGCCAGGCCGAGGCGCGCGTTCAGGAAGGCTATTCCCGCCATTGTTGCCGCGTAGTGAACTTTCTCCCTTGCCTCCGGATCGCCATCAACCGACTTAGGAAGCCACTCGAAAACCGTCTTTATCGCCCTTATTGCCATTGCGTCGCTGAAGGGATTGGCAACTTTCGTCGTGTAGGCCTCCACCCCGTGAACGAGGACGTCTAACCCCGAGTTCCTGGCAACTTCTGCAGGCATCGTCTCGGGCAGCCTCGGGTCGAGGATCGCTGCTTCCGGTGCCACCTCCGGGCTCACGATGTTGTACTTTGCGCCACCCCTCTTGAGGACTGCCGCGGCAGAGACTTCACTTCCCGCGCCGCTCGTCGAGGGTATTGCTATGAGCGGAGTTCTGAGCTTGGGAACCGGCTTGGGCTTCGAAAAGCGGTCTATGAAAGCTATCTCATCAAAGCTGAGCTCCAGAGCGTCGTAGAAGACCTTTAGGGCCTTGGCGGTGTCGATGACGCTACCGCCGCCGAGGGCAACGAGGGCATCGGGCCTGAACTCTCCCCGGACCTTGGGGAGGAGCTCCTCGACAGTCTCAACGCTCGGCTCGGATGGAACTCCGGGGATTGAGAAGACCTCCGCTCCCGCTTCCTCCACGTAGTCCTCCGCCTCTTTCAGGAAGCCGTGTCTCTTCATTGATCTTGAAGCCAAGATAAGAACGCGCTCGTGCCCCCGGAGTTCTCCTGATAGGGAGCTTAGACTCCCCTTCCCCTCAACTATCCTTGTTTTCAGCCAGAACATTGTCCCCACCATCTGCGGTTGCGCGTTAGGGCTTTTAACGTTCTCGGAGGATGGGGAGGAGGGCCGCGAGTACCGTACCCGCTGCCAGCGCGAAGTTGGGGGTAAATCCAAACTCCTCAACAATCAGCCCGCTCATCAGGTTACCGATTATAGCTCCCAGGGAGCTGACAAGGTTGTAGGCGCCTATCAGAGACCCGCGCTTCTCCGGCGGTGCCCTGTGGGAGATTATCGAGGACGTTGAGACGCTTATGTACGACCACGTGTAGCCCGCTATGAAGTAGGAGATAAACGCTAAGATGAGGAAGAGGGATCCTTTAGTAAAACCCGACAGCATCAGTAAGAGGAACGCAACTCCCCTCAGGCCCAGGCCCCTCCTGAGAGCCCCATAGCCCCCGCTCTCCCTCAGCCTCAGTCCCACGCGGGTGTACATGTAGGCTGAAACGGCGGAGTTGGCTATGCTCATGACGTAGAGCTCAGTCGCGCCCAGTCCCCTGCTTTTCAGAAGAACCGGGAACTGGGTGAAGTAGAGCATAGCCCCGACCCAGAAGAGAACCGTCGAAATGTAGAGCCTCCCAAAGCCCCCTGTGGAGAACCTCGGCAGGTGGGTTATCATGTTGGGCAGGTACCTGAACTTCTCAACCACGTAGCCGGTGTACATTCCAAGGACCCGCCTGTCAAGGTGCAGGGGAACCTCCTTTATAGTCTTGGCCCCCCAGGGAAAGGACAGCAGACCGATGATCCCCAAGACAACGAATATTTCCCTCAGGCTCAGGATCTGGGCCATCGCCAGGCCGAGGATCATGCCGGCCACCCACGCCCAGCCGCCTATCTCGTTGAACCTCCCTATCGCGTAGTCCCAGTCCTCAAGGCGGAAGACCTTGGTTATTATGAGGATGGGAACCGGTATCGTCGCGGCTATGAAGAAGGTGTAGAGGGCGTTCACAAGCATAACCTGGGGGACGTTCTTTACGAGGGCAAAGAGGATAGAGGTCACGGCGGTGCCGAGAAAACCCGCCAAGAGGAAGGCCTTCCTCCTGTTCAGCCTGTCGCTCAGCTTACCCCAGAAGAGGCCACCCAGCATTGAGGCCGTACTCCCCACCGCGTTCACGGCCCCGACATCGGCCGGACCGCCGCCAACGCTCATCGTGAGGAGCGGGATCAAGGGCGCGGCCCCGCCCGTTGAGGCCCTAAAAGGAACAAAGGAGTAGAACCACCTGCCCGGGTCGGGCCTGTGCTTCATCTGCCGCCCCTTTTCCAGGGTTTTAAGGGTTGTCTGTCTCCTCTTCCGCGGGCGGCCCTTCAAAACTCTCACCCCGTGTGGGGGAAGAAGAGGGGTTTAAAAAGTTGTGGTTAAAAAAGAGGTACTGTTTGGGTAAAATAGGTAGGATGTGCGTTCATGAGTACTTTGGGAAAATGCCCTGAGCCACTAAAGGTTATATGGTGAAATCTAAATACAACTTTTTTAAACCCTAAGCCAGATATTAAATGAACCAGAAGAAAGACAAAATAATACAAAATCTAAGAGAAATTAGCTATGGACCGGCGAACAGATATGTGTCTGGCGGCAGTACATAATTCCCGCCTTTCCAGTACCATTCCAGCGTTCCCATCTCGTATGGGTACGAGGAGGGATAATACTTGAAGTCAACGCCTGGGTACTCTAAACCTCCAATTACATAACCTGGTACTATCTCAGCAACGTTCCCTTGAGTGCTGTATGTGGTTCTCCATGTATACCCGTAAGTCGAATCGTAGTATATGCTGTATTGATAGACAGACCACGGAGCACTTACCGGTTCTCCTATTGACTCAGTTCCGAACTGGAAGAACTTTGCAGTGCCGTCAGTACCAACTAAGAAAAATTGATCTGGTGTACCAATATCCCCCTTCGATATGGGTACTTCCCACACTTTTTCCCCGTCAGCCATGAATGTAAAAGTTACTGTGGTACTAGACATAGATATTCTCACCGCAAGGTCTATTGGGGCTTCCCCTAGGTACTCTCCAAATGAGTAGTATACTCTCCCAGTTCTCAAATCCCATATATTCCACTGCATTATGTACTTTCCATCTGAATGGACTTCCCAGTCTGCTTGATAAACGAAATTAGAAATAACGATCCCATCGGGGCTTGAATAACCTCCAGCGACAGATAGCACTGAAGAAACCCTGTTTCCAGAGGGTATATCGTTAGGGTTTACTTGAAAGGTAGTGTGCATCTCCACGACTTTTGTAGTTGTTACAGCTCCAGTATAATAACCCCCTATGTAGGCGTTACTGCTGTAAACTACTCCCGCCGTTGCGGAAATTAGAATGAAAATCACTCCAAGAAGTACAAGGGGCTTTTTCATTCATCCCCACCCCCAGTTACAGTAACCCGACGAGAGTCCTCGACGGTTCCCACTACACTCCTGCCGTAGTATTCGTGGGGTATTGAGACACTTGGTGAAATATAGTACTGCCCGCCTTTTATGAACTCGGGAATCTTGAGGTATCCCTTCACGACCACGCTGGAGTTCTTTTTTAGGGTAATTGGCTTGTTATCAAACTCAAACAGCATGTCCACGGGTACATCGTATCCAGCCGGGCACCTGAAATCGGGCGTGTCGAGGGCTTTCGGAAGCTTCTTCTTATTAACGTACTCGTTCCAAACGAAAATACGCTCCCTTATCCCATGTGGGCTGTTTACGTAAACTTGTATCTCATTCGGCGCTTTGGAACCCCCCAGGTAGGTTATCCTGACCTCAACAGGTATCTTCTCCCCGGGCTTTGCATAGATGGTGCTCTCCTTTGGGCTGACTATCGAGATTTTTATTATCCCGAGGCCCCTCTCTACTATCTGCTCAGGTGTCAGGGACTCCAGGGCTATGGGAGTTCCATTCTTAAGACGCTCCTTGATCCATGGGGGGTCAATTATCTTCGTGGTGTTCGGGGGCTTAAAGGAGTGTACCTCCTTCAAAAGGCTCTCCGGCATCATTGAGTCCACATACTCTGGGCCGGTACTAGAATGAGGCACTGCAGTAGAGTAGTGTGCCGCTATCAAAAATGCTACAAACGCCAGCGGCACTGCAACCTGCCAGTACCGAACTTTCATAATAACTACCAGACTGCTATATATCTCACTCGTTTATATACTTTTTGGCCTAACCATCCAAGGGTCCACCGAACCCTTTTAAACTCTATAGTGTAGTAATATCTCGTGGAGGTCACTCAATCGTGAACGTTACCACGTCACCTTAGAGGATTGACACCGTAAGGCATCCTTCAAAAACCGCCCTTGAGGTGTTAAGTCGATGGAAACCCTCTGGTCATATCACATCCTGAAGCCAGCATCACCAAGCAACAGGACGAATCCTGACAGCATGAAAAAAGAGTGGGAGGATTTCAGTCTTCGTCATCCCAGTCCTCGTCGTAGTCTTCCTCGTCCTCCCACTCTTCTTCCTCTTCGTCCCACCCCTCTTCCTCGTCCCAGTCCTCGTAGGCCTCCTCAACGGCGTCGAGGGGCTCAAAATCCCCCTCTTCCTCTTCGACCTCTCTCCCTGGCCGGGCCTTCTTCCTGGGCGGGCAGTACATGCCTACCACCTCAC
>NZ_JALXBJ010000089.1 GCF_026991495.1 Thermococcus sp.
TATCAGGTTCGGCACCGTCCCCGGGATGCTCTCAAGCTTCTCTATCCTCTTGAGCGGGTTTGGAACCGCCCTGAGGAGTGCGGCAGTATAGGGGTGGAGGGGGTTGTGGAAGATCTGGTCGATGTCCCCTATCTCAACGACCTTTCCGGCGTACATAACGACGACGCGCTGTGCTGTCTCGGCGACGACACCGAGGTTGTGGGTGATGAGCAAAACCGTCGCGTTGTACTTCCTCTTCAGCTCGTTGAGGAGCTCAAGTATCTGGGCCTGAACGGTAACATCTAAGGCCGTGGTCGGCTCGTCCGCTATTAGGAGGCGCGGCTTGTTCGCTATCCCGGTTCCAATGACGACGCGCTGCTTCATGCCGCCGCTGAGCTCGTGGGGATAGTTCCTAACGCGGCTCTCGGGATCTGGTATGAGGACTTCCCTGAGGATGTTAACGGCCCTCGCTATGCCCTCCTTTATGTTCTTCACCTTACCGTGGACTTCCATGGCCTCGCCTATCTGGTAGCCGACGGTGTAGAGGGGATCTAAGGACGAGTGCGGGTCCTGGAAGATGTAGGCTATCTCGTTTCCCCTTATCTCCCTTATCTCCTCCTCGTTCAGATTGAGCAGGTCAACCGTTGAGCCGTCGTCCCTGTGGTAGATGACCTGCCCGCTGACTATCCTCCCGGGGCTCTCTATGAGCTGCGTCAGCGCCCTGGAGGTAACGCTCTTCCCACAGCCAGTCTCCCCGACGAGGGCCAGCGTCTCACCGCGGTATATGTCGAAGGAGACGTTCTCGATGGCCTTGACGACGCCGGCGTAGGTGTAGAAGTAAACGCTGAGGTTTCTGATCTCCACGACCGGCTCAGGCATTCTCCTCACCTCCCCCGGCCTTCTTCTTGAGCTTGAACTCAAGGCTCCTCCTCGTCCTCGGGTCGAGGACGTCCCTGAGGCCGTCTCCAAGAAGGTTCCAGCCGAGAACGACGGTGACGATCACTATCCCCGGGAAGGCGACGAGCCACCAGGCCTGGGGGAAGTACTGGGAGCCCTGGTTGATCAGATTACCCCAGTCCGGTATCGGGGGCACCGCACCGAGACCGAGGAAGCTTAGACCTGCTTCGGTCAGGATAACTCCGCCGAAGTCCATGGTTATCATGACCAGTATCGGGCCGATTATGTTCGGGAGGATGTGCCTGAAGAGTATCGTCCTCGTCGGCAGCCCAACGGCCCTCGCGGCCTCAACGTAGAGGTTCTCCTTCTCGGTCAGCGTTGAGCCCCTGGCCACCCTCGCGTAGCCCGGCCACCAGACCACGACGAGCGCAACGAAGACCGCAAGGAGCTTCCCGAGGTTGTTGACGTCCCTCGCGTGCAGAGCGAAGAGCTTCAGAGTGAGCGTCTGAGCCCACGAGTGGCTGTTTAGGAACTCCTGTATCCTCCCCGGGAGAACCGCGGAAAGCGCTATGGCTAAGATGAGCGCCGGAAAGGCTAAGAACATGTCGGTTATGCGCATTATCGTCTCGTCCACTGCTCCGCCGTAGTAGCCCGATATGAGACCGAGGATTATGCCTATGGTCGGGCCTATGAGGATGATGAAGATGTCGAGGACGAGCGCGGTTCTGGCCCCGGCCAAGAGGACGCTCACTATGTCCCTGCCCGAGACATCAGAGCCCAGGAGAAAGTGGATGTGGGTTGTGTACTGAACGATGTGGCCGTTCTCTATCGTCGTCACGTTGAGGAAGTACGTCGTTCCAGGATGCGCCAGCTGGGTAGACGTGTTGTAGAGTATCGGGAAGAAGTCGTAGGACCAGGAGACGAGGTAGGGGCCAAAGATCCCGAAGAAGATGTAAACTATGACTATGACGACCCCCAAGAGGGTGGGTGGCGAGCGGTTTATGGCGTATGCCATGAGCTTCCATTCCTTTATCTTCGACTGGTTCCTCCTCCGCCAGTCCTTCCGGAAGAGGGTTATGAAAGCGGCCAGCCAGTCTATGAGGCGGTCGCTGAGGCGGTCGAGAACGCTCATCTCGTACTCTTCTCTCTCCTCGTACTCCGCTGTTCTCTTATCAGGCATTGTCCTCACCTCAGAACCTCACCCTCGGGTCGATTACCGCGTAGAGGATATCCGCTATCAGGTTCGCGGTAACGAAGACTATCGCGTAGAGGAAAGTGACGCCGACGAGCGCCGGGAAGTCGAGGTACATGATCGCCTGGAGGCCGTAGAGGCCTATCCCCGGGAGGTTGAATATCGTCTCGGTTATCGGCGTTCCTGCTAAGAGGCCCCCGAACTGGAGGGCGAGTATCGTGATGACTGGAACCAGAGCGTTCTTTAGGACGTGGCGGTAGAGCCTCCTCCTCGGAACCCCCTTGGCCTTAAGGAAGAGCGTGCTGTCCCTGCTGTACGCCTCAAGGAAGGAGTTCCTCGTGAACCTCATGAGCACGCCCGCGGCCGCTATTCCGAGCGTGAAGCCGGGCAGCCAGAAGCGCCGCACCTGCTGGACGAAGTTGCCCCAGTTGAGGGTCAGCATGTCGTCTATCACGGGGATGTGCGTGATCTTGTGCGGCGGCCCAGGGGGTATTCCGGCGAGCGTCGTCAGGCTCCAGTGCAGGAAGAAGAGCCAGATGAAGAGGTAGGCTATGACGTAGATGGGGGTCGAGATGAAGATGAGGGCCACCACCCTGAGCGTCATGTCCGTCGCCGAGTTCCTTTTGAGGGCCGAGATTATGCCCAAAGGCAGGCCCATTAGAACCACGAAAAAGAAGGCGAATAGCGCCAGTTGAAACGTCACGATGAAGCGGTTTCCGATGTTGCTGAAAACGGGCTCCTGATTCAAGGGGTCGAGCAGGCTGTTGGTGAAGAGGCCCTTAACGAGAAAGACGTACTGGTCATACCACGGCTGGTCGAGGTGGTACTCCTTCTTTATCATCTCAACCGCGGCCTGGGAGGCCTTCTCACCACCGGCCCACGCCCTTACGGGGTTAGCCGGTATGACGTAGGCAATAATGAACACAATGAGAGTTACACCTATCAACGTCGGTATGAACGTTAAACCCCTTCTCACGAGGAACTTTCCAATCCCTGCCACGCCTTTTCCCTCCGTGGATTTTTAGAAAGAGGGAAGAAAAGAAAGCCTGCCTCAGCCGTTGCTTATAATCTTGTAGTTGAGGCTGTCAAAGACAACCGCGCTCTGGAGGAACGGGCCTGCGTAGTCGTCCGGATCGAGGAAGTCCGGTGCCCATCCGACGATGTAGACGTCGAAGTCGCCGCTGGCCGTCTTGCCGAGCAGGGTCGGCCAGGAGAGCGGTGTCACCGATATCGTGAAGCCGAGCTGTCCCCAGGTGTTCTGGAGGAGCTCCGCTATCTTCTCACGCTGGGTGTTGCCGCTGTTGTAGTAGATCGTTATCGAGTACTTCTTGGGGTCTATTCCAGACTTCTGGATGAGCTGGAGGGCCTTAGCGAGGTTGTACTTGTACTTGATCACGTTGTACTCGGTGTAGCCGAGCCATCCAATCGGGATCGGGCCGTAGTTCGGGACCATGTAGCCCCTGTAAACGGACTGGTATATCTGGTTGTAGGGGGTCGCCCAGGCGAGGGCCTCCCTCACGAGCTCGTTGTTGAAGGGCTCCTTGGCGGCGTTGAGGACTATGAAGAGCATGTCAGGGGTGATGAAGGAGTCTATGGTGGACTGGAAGTTGCCGAGCTTGAGGTTCTTGACGGCGTCGAGCCTGTCGACGGGAACCGCGGCTATGTCGCCAACGCCCTTCTGGAAGAGGCTGATCCTCGTGTTTGGATCCTTGGAGAGGACGTAGATGACGCGCTTGGTGGTTACGTAGTTCGGGTTCTTTGACTCAAGCTGGCTCCATATTCCGGAATCCCAGTAGTGCGGGTTCCTCTCGAGGACGAGGTAGCTGTTCTGCTGGCCCTCCTTTATGTAGAACGGTCCGGTGAAGACACCGATCATGTTCTTCTGGAGCATCGTGTGTATCGGGTCCTTTGAACCGGGCTGGACGTACTTGGTCCACACCCAGGGCTTCTTGCCCCAGTCAGAGGCCTTCATGGCTTCCTCATACTTATCTCCGAGCATGTACTTGGCCGGGATGACCATGAGGTACGGGTCGGCGAGGACGCTCAGTATTCCACCGTACGGGTGGGGCAGGACGAGCTTGTAAACCCCAGCCGTCGGTCCGGAGTAGCCGAAGAAGCTGAGAAGGTCGTTGAGGTTCGTGACCTCCTTGGTCTTGCCGTTGAAGTCCGCTATGATGCCGCCAGACTGGAGCTCCTTTGCGAACTCCTGGTCGCTCATGGCGTAGCTCTTGTTGAGGTCGGTGTAGGTCGCGAGCATCCAGTTGACCGAGTAGCCCGCCCTGAGGACGCGCCAGAACTCGAACTCGACGTCGGTGGCGTTTATCGGGTAGAGGTCGCCGGTCTTCGGGTCGTAGGCCTTGACACCGCCCCTTATGACGAAGTACCAGACGGTTCCGTTCTTGTTGTGGGCCCAGGCAACCGCGAGGTCGGGTGAGACCTTCTTGGTTTCGTTCTCCCAGTAAGTTACGAGAGTGTCGCCGACGTTGTGGTAGATTGCCCATCCGAAGGTCTCGTAGTCAAAGGCAGGGTCGAAGGAGCTCGGCCAGCCGAAGGTTGCCTCGACTATCGTCCCCGGCTCGTTCTTGTAGTCGCCTATCCCTATCGAGACGCTCGGGGCGTTCTTGTCCTCCATGACGAGGTCCCAGCGCGGAGCCAGAACCGGGTTGTAGTACCAGTTGTGCACCCAGCTCCAGTAAACGCGAACCGCCTTGTTGTCACCGAGGATTATCTCTGGAACCTCCTTGTTGGCGAGGGAGTAGAGGGCGTTGTAGAGGGCGCCCCTTATGTTCGGGTCCGTTATCTTCCTCGCAAGCTGGATGAGGGCGTCCATCCTGGGGTCGCGGAGGAAGGCCGGGTTGATCTGACCGAAGCCCTGCTGCTCCTCCATGAGCTTCTTGATGCTCGGCGTTTTAGCTGAGTTCACCTTGTAGGATACAACGATGACGGGCTTCTTCGGAAGGTTCGAGACCTTTGCGCCGCTTCCCTCGGCACCCACGACCACAACATACTTCTCGGTGTTTATAACCGTGGCATTGGCCAGGTGGGAGGATATGTACTGAACGGCCTCCGAAGCCGGCATAGTTGAGGAGCTCGTTGAAGAAGTCGTTGATGTCGATGAAGAGCTTGTGCTGCTTGAGGAAGAGCTCGTCGGAGAGCTGGAGCTCGTTGTCTTTCCGCCGCCACCTAAGCAGCCCGTGGCAGCCACTGAAAAGCCCACCAGGAAAACAATCAAAAGGGCCAGCCATGCTTTTTTAAGCCCCATGGCGTATCACCTCTGAGAGTTCAGCACTACTAATGTGTACAGTGAGCATAATAAACCTTTCGATGACCGGGGCAATGGGTCTCATTAAGAGAACGGCCAAAAGGCGACAACCGCCTGGGAACCAGCGGCGGCCCGGACATGTGAAAGACGCTTCGAAGTTGCGAAAAGCTTAAATTAAAAGAGGGACTAAGGTAAACCGTAAAAACCTTGAAGGTGGTCGGCATGGTTAAGTCCTATGTTTTACTGACTATTGAGATCGGGAAGGTGGAAAGCGTTATAGAGGAGCTCAAAAAGATACCGGGGGTCATAAGGGCAGACGCCGTTACCGGACCCTACGATGCGATTGTTTACATAGAGGCAAACGACCTCGGAGAGCTCACGAGGAAGATCCTCCACGACATCCACAACATAGACGGCGTTATTGACACCACAACAGCCATAGTCGTGGAAATGGAGGAAGAGTGACTCAGCGGCGGCGTTTCTTGGACTTCGACTTCCTGCCTTCCGTACGCTTCCTTAGTTCCCTGATTTTCTCAGCTATCATTTTCAGCGCCTTGGTTTTCCCGTGGGGTGCCTCTATCACGAGGTAGCCCCTGACCCGGTAGTCCTCGTCGAGACCGGCTAACCTCGGGTTGAGCCTCGATGCTTCCAGCTCCACGACCCTGAAACCGAGGGAAAGTGCTGCATCCTCAACCTCCCTCGCGGAGGGCTTCTTGACCGCCACGTTCCTTGGAACGAGCCTCCCGTACTTCCTCGAAAGCCGTGAGTCAAGTTCGCTGACCCACACTGCGAACCGTCCCATTGAGTTCACCCAAACTTTTTAAACTTCGGCGTTTAAAAATCCTAACGGTGGGACTATGCTAAAATACGGGGCGTGCCGCCTGTTGGGAATTCTCGAACCCGGGGACAGGGCCCTTATCGAGTACGATCCAACGGCACCGGTGGAGCTCTTCCTTTGGAGGGACATAGTACCCCAGATAGTGGACGAGAGCAGCCTCCTCGTCGTTGACTGGTACGGAATCGGGGACGTTCTCTTCAGAAACTACCTTAGAAAGGCCCCCGGGAAGGAGTACCAGTTCCTCATAGAGGCGAAGAAAAAGGTCTACGTGTTCAAGGTCGGGCCCGGGCACCCCAGCTACGGGCAGAAGATAGGCGAGGAGAAGGTCTACACGGATCCGGAGAACTTTATGAGGGCTTACTACTGGATGATAAGGAAAGCCGTCAACCTCCCCCAGAAGCCCAGGCACCTCCTCATACTCGGCCTGGCTGAGTACGTTTACTTCGCCGGCCCCCAGGGACTGCAGAACATAATTCAGGTAACGAGCGCCATACCCGTTGAGGACTGGATAACAATCGTCCCGGTCAACAGGAAGGTTCTATCTGCGGCTGAGCTCGGGATACTCGAGGACATAGCCTCCCATATAGCCGAGTTTTCAGGCGAGGAGATGCGGATACTGAAAGGAGGACGGGGAAGTGAGGAGAGGGGAGAGGGCGCTCCTGCTGGACAGGAGGGGAAAGAGGTACCTTGTGACCGTTGAGGAGAGGGAGTTCCACACGGATTTAGGTATAATAAACCTCGGGGAGCTGCTCAGCAGGGAGCCCGGGGACAGGGTGGTCTCCCATAAGGGGGAGGAGTTCACAGTTCTGAGGCCCGACATAAACGACATAATAGCGAAGATGAGGAGGGGGCCGCAGATAGTGCACCCAAAGGACGCCGGGGTGATAATCGCCTACGCGGGCATATCCCCCGGGCAGACAGTCATCGAGGCCGGTGCCGGGAGCGGTGCGCTTACCCTCTTCCTCGCGAACGCCGTTGGCCCAACGGGGAGGGTGATAAGCTACGAGGTCAGGGAAGACCATGCGGAGATAGCAAGGAGAAACGTCGAGCTCGCCGGCTTCTCGGACAGGGTCACGATAAAGCTGAAGGACATCTACGAGGGCATAGACGAGGAAGCTGATCACATAGTCCTCGACCTGCCCCAGCCCGAGAACGTCCTCCCCCATGCCGTTGAAGCTCTGAGGCCGGGTGGCTATTTCGTCGCCTACACACCATGCACCAACCAGGTCCACCGCTTCTTCCAGGCCTTCCGGGAGTACAGGGGGCACTTCTACAGACCCAAGGTAGTCGAAGTCCTCGTGAGGGAGCAGGAGGTTAAGAAAGAGTGCATGAGGCCGAAGACGACGATGCTCGCCCACACGGGCTACATAACCTTCCTCAGAAAGATCCGATAGCTTTGCCCGTGGTTTTCCTTCATGAACTGGTTCTGCCCTCCTTGAAGCCGGGGGTGGGAGGGTGAGAAAGCGGCAGCTCGCGATGTTGCTCTCAAGGCTGGAGGGCTTTAAGGAGCCAAAAGCTGAACTGGAGCAGTACAGAACGCCCGGGAACGTTGCGGCGGAGCTGCTCTGGCTGGCCGCTTCACACGGGGACATAGGGGGAAAGCTCGTGGCGGACTTAGGGGCCGGGACGGGTGTTCTCGGCATCGGGGCGGCCGTTCTCGGAGCGAGAAAGGTCTACGCCGTGGAAAAAGATAGGGAAGCCTTGAGGAGGGCCGAGGAAAACGCCGAGAGGGCAGGGGTCAGGGAGAGAATGGAGTTCTTTGAAGGGGACGTATCAGAGTTTGGGCTGAGGGTGGACACAGTAGTTATGAACCCGCCCTTCGGGAGCCAGAGACCCCACGCCGACAGGCCCTTTCTGATGAAGGCCTTTGAAATCGCGGACGTCGTCTACTCGATCCACTTGGCAAAGGAAGGTGTGCGGGAGTTCGTGGAAAAGTTCGCAGCTGAGAGCGGCTTCAGGGTAACTCACAGGGTTGAGCTGCCCTTTGAGATCCCCGCCCAGTTCCCGTTCCACAGGAAGAGAATCGAGAGGGTCAGGGTTGACGTCTACAGGTTCCAGCGGGAACGCTTTGGGGGCTGATTTTAGCGCTTATTCGAGCGAGCGCAAGTTCTCTGATTCCACGATCGCAGGGGGAATGGGCGAGCGCCAGAGCTTTGGTGTGAAGAGCTCGAAGAGGAAGACGTGCGGCGTAACGTCGTAGAGGTCGAGGTTCGTCAGGATCATGTCCTTGATCTCCCCGTCACCGAGTGAGTAAACGTCCGCGATGAACGGCCGCTCCATCATGCCGAGGAAGGGCCTCAGTGCCCCCTCGCCCCGGATCCTGCCGCCGGTTCTCATGAAGATCACCTCAATGAGGAGCAGCTTTTCGTCGTCGAACAGGGCGTGGACGTAGTAGCTTCCCCTATCCTTTGAGAACACCCTCAGCAGTGCTCCGCTTCCTATCCTGAGGGCCTCCTGGATCATCAGAAAGAGATCCTCCGGCGACCTGCACACGGTGTTCTCGTAGAGCCGTACTCCTTCCCACACCTTCATGCCCTCACCCACTCTAAACTTCGCCCCCATCCTATTTAAAGATTTTCCAAATTAATCGGCAAATTATTGCAAAATAAACAAGCTATCTGAAATAATCTTGGGAATTTTCTAATAGTGTGTGCAGAAGTTCCATGATATAGGAATTTTTTTCAAGATTTAAGAATTTTAAAACAGGAGGGAGCTCAGCGGAGGAGCCTCACGAACTCCCGCATCCACGCGTAGAGGTCTCCGGGGTGCCTTGAACTGACCCAGTTGCCGTCAACTACAACTGGCTCATCAACCCAAGTGACACCGGCGTTGATGAGGTCGTCCCTTATGCCGATGTAGCTCGTCCCCTTCCTTCCCCCGAGGACTCCTGCGGAGATGAGCACCTGCGGCCCGTGGCAGATGCTGGCCACCGGTTTCCCCTCCTCGAACATCCTCTTGGCTATCGAGACGGCCTTCTCGTTCAGCCTGACCCTCTCCGGTGCCCTTCCCCCCGGGAGGACGAGGGCGTCGAACTCATCCGGGTCGGCCTCCTCAAAGCTCATGTCAACCCCAACCGAATAGCCGTGCTTCCCCGTTATCGCCCCCCTCTCAAAGCTCGCCACGTAAAGCTCGTGGCCCTCCTCCTTGAGTCTGTGAAGGGGGTATATCAGCTCCACATCCTCAAACTGGTTCGCGCTTAGAAACAGCACCTTCATGGCAAGCCCCCCTCTGCGTTCAAACCCTTATCCTGCGTGGGGCTTAAAGGTTTAACGCTCCGCAAAGCCCTTAAGGGGAAAGACGTTTCCTAAGTGGGTGGTAGAGGTGGACGTTGAGGAGAGGATTGAGCTAATCAAGAGGAAGCCAACGGAGGAACTTCTAACCGAGGAAAATCTGAGGCATCTGATCGAGGTCGGCGCCCCTTTGCAGCACTACATCGGCTTCGAGATAAGCGGTTACATTCACCTCGGAACCGGCTTGATGGCCGGGGCTAAAATAGCGGACCTCCAGAGGGCAGGGGTTAAAACGAGGATCTTCCTGGCCGACTGGCACAGCTGGATCAACGACAAGCTCGGCGGCGACCTTGAGACGATCCAGAAGGTTGCACTGACCTACTTCAAGGAGGGCATGAAGCAGAGCATAAGGGTCATGGGCGGCGATCCGGATAAGGTGGAGTTCGTCTTGGCCAGCGAGATACTTGAGAAGGGCGATTACTGGCAGACGGTCATAGACATATCAAAGAACGTGACCCTGAGCAGGATCATGAGGTCGATAACGATAATGGGCCGTCAGATGGGGGAGGCGATAGACTTCGCCAAGCTGATCTATCCAGCCATGCAGGTGGCCGATATCTTCTACCAGGGCGTTACGATAGCCCACGCCGGCCTCGACCAGAGGAAGGCCCACGTAATAGCGATTGAAGTCGCTCAGAAGTTGAAGTACCACCCACTCACCCACGACGGCGAAAAGCTCAAGCCGGTAGCGCTTCACCACCACCTCCTCCTCGGCCTTCAGGAACCGCCGGTATGGCCGATAGAGAGCGAGGAGCAGTTCAAAGAGCTGAAGACCCAGATGAAGATGAGCAAGA
>NZ_JALXBJ010000090.1:0-6407 GCF_026991495.1 Thermococcus sp.
TAGAGCCCGAGGAGTTGAAGAGGACGAAGCCGCCGAGGGTGCCCGCTATAAGGTTATTCTGGAGGGGAAGGAGCTTGACCACGTAGCCAGAGGCGTTCTCCCAGAGCTTTGACCCGTTCCTAAAGTAAGCGGCCGTATCACCGAGGTAGTACACGCTTATCAGCTTCCCCTCCATCACCATCCGGTAGTCGCAGGAGGCGTACACCTTATCCCTGGCTACGGCAACGGCCTCCACGCTCTTCTGGTACGCAACACCCTGGCAGAGAGAGCCCTTGAAGACGAGCGGGTTCCCCTTCGAAATGGCTGGAGTCGCGAGAAGCGATACCATTATGAAGAGAATAACCCCGACCGTGAACAGCTTACCTCTTACCCCCATCGGCTTCACCCCCACTCTCCTCCTCCACCGAGGTTAAAAGGCTTCCCAGGGACACGGCGGTGGCAGTGGGTTCCACCACCTTCCTTATCCCAACTACCTTAAGCAGACCCTTCCGTATGAGGCTGTCGTAGGCCTCCTCAACCCTCACAACATCAGCGCCCAAAAGGGCGGGCACGGCGAGGGGATCGGTTCCGTTGAGGACGGCCTCAAAAACGGCCCTCTCAAAGGGGTTAAGAACAGGAACGGGAGGTTTAACGTCCGGAAACTCGGAGTAGAGCTCCCTGAGTTTCACGGCGACGTCCGGGGAAAAGCGCATGAAATACCTGAGGAGTAACTGCCTCGCCCGTCTCCCTGGTACGGTGAGGACAATGGGCTCCCCTTCGGTCTCAAGTATCCAGGTCTCGCCGCTGAGGTGCCCGGCTTCGGCGGCTGTGAACCTGAAAAAAGGCCCCTTCTCATCCAGCACGAAGGCAACTCCCCTGCGGTAGTCCCTTTCCACCGGGATTAGATTCAGGGAGAGGGTTTTTTCCTCGATCCCGGCCGCCTTCACCGGGTGCCCGTTCAGGAGGCTCTCAAAGATGGAGTGAAGGAGGGCCCTGAACCCAGCCTCGTCGTACAGGAGGGGGTTCTCTAAGGTGGCGAGAACCAGCTCCCCCCTCGATGTGGTTAGCGAGAAGGCATCCCTCACACGGCCCCCCACGGGTGGGACGTTCACGTCAAAACGAACGTCCTCCACAGTTTTCAGCTTTACCGTCTTCTCGCCCCCGCCCTGGAAGGTCAGGAGAAGCTCGGCCCCGGATATAGCTGCGTAGCAGTCCCTGAGGGCTATCTCCCCGATCCCCTCACCTGTCTCCACGAGCAGCACCCTCGTCCTCATCTTCCCAGCCCCCTCCTGGCTCTATAGGCATTCCTGCTGTCTCCATGGCCCTTCATGAGGGCCCGATCAATGACGCTCTCGTCCGCGGAGAGCCTTTCTATAAGGGGCCTCAGGGGAATGAGGTAGACCCCAACGGACACCCGTTTAAACCTCCCCAACACCCCCCAGAACACGGGGAGGCTGCCTTCCCACTTAGTGGCCTCGAAAGCCTCTTCAACGCTAAGCGGGGAGCTCGGCAAAACTTCCTCATCGAGGATCCTGCTGAGAGTCCCCGAGAGGAGACCGGAGATTATGTTGCCCTCCTCCTGGATGAGGGACTGGAGGAGCTCCCTCGCATCCATATCAGAGTAGCCATCCAAGAGTAGGGCCTTCAGCTCCTCTGTAGGGCCGGCAAGTCTAAAAACGGCGAGCAGGTAGTTGCCTATGAAGAACGCAGACGAGAGGTTTCCCCCGCCGAGCAGCGCTAAGAACCCCTCGCGCCCCGCTGATGGATCGTACCTCCCGGCGAATTTGAACTTAACTTCACTCCCAGAGGGGTAGATCTTCCTTAAAACCGGGCGCATGATGAGCTCGAGGAAGAGCTCCATATCCTCTAAGGTGATCACTTCCTCTCACCCCCGAGTACGAGGTCAAAAACCGCCACGCCGTCGATAACAGGCACCACCCTCCTTCCACCGAGGAGCGTCACCCCCGTGTACGGGATGTTCCTCTCAACCCGCGGGAGGATGGCCCTGAGGGGCCTCACAACAACATCCCTCCTCTCGACAATCCGATCAACGAGGAGAACGGCGCTGCCGCCGCCCGTTTCCACTACCAGTCCTTCCAACTTCTCTGGGGGGATGGCGGTAAAATCAACGAGATCGTGGAGGAGAACCGCTGGCACGGGACGGCCGTTGAGGACCGTAATGTAAGCCCCGACCTTTCTCACCTCCTCGCGGTTCAGAGAGATGGTACCTGTTACGCCTATGGCCGAGACCGCGTACTCCTCACCACCAACCTCGACTATGTAGGCGGGGATTATGGAGAGCTCAAAGGGAACCTGGATTATGAAGCTCGCCCCCTTCCCGACCTCCGAGCGCACGTAGATCCTGCCGTGAAGGGAGCGGATTACTTCCCTGACAACGTTGAGGCCGAGACCCCTTCCGGAGTTTTCCCTGGCAACCTCCTGGGTGCTCATCCCTGGAAGGAATATGAGTTCGAGGGTCTGCTCATCGGACAGCCCCTCAGCCCTCTCCCTCGTTAGGAGACCCCTTTCCAGGGCCCTTCTCTTAATCTCCTCTGGGTCTATGCCCCTGCCGTCGTCCGTTACAACGAGTTCAACAAAATCCCCCTTCTGGAGGAGCCGCACAGTGATCTTTCCCACAGGGGCTTTTCCTGCCTTTCTGCGCTCTTCTGGCTTCTCTATCCCATGGACAACACTGTTCTTGAGGACGTGGACGAGAACCTCCCACAGGGCCGCGGCGATCCTCCTGTCAACCCTGAGGTCTTCTCCCTCAACCTCCATCTCGACGGACTTCCCAAGCTCCTTGGCGAGTCTGCTCACAAGGGGCTCAAACTCCTCAACAATCGAGCGCATGGAAACGGTTCTCATGTCAAAGAGTATGCCCCTCATCTTGGAGAGCAGCTCGTCCAGCCTTTTGCTCACCTCTCCGAGCTCTGGGCTTTTGCATTCTTTCAATGCCTCTTTAGTCCAGTCCGAAACGAAGAAGAGCTCCTCAAGGAGGTACATCAGTCTGTCTAAGTTTTTCTCTTCCCTCCTGCTGACCATCGGGGGCCTCGGTCTATGGCGGGCGGGCTTTTGTGTTTCTACTTTTCCCTCAGCCACCCTGACGTCCTTCAGTCCAGGATGCCTTTTAACGGCCGCTTCTATCTCCTCCGGCTTCTTGTCTGTCAGTAGAGAAACCTCAAACTCCGAAGCGGCATTCAGTATCCCCTCCCTAAGCTCCTCCTCGGAGGGGCTCACCGAGAGGACTTCACCGAGGTTTTTGAGATCCTTGAGGATAAGAAGAGCCCTCGCCGCCTTAAGAGGAAACTCCTCCCGAAAGACAACCGCAACCTTGTAGGTCTTTTTCTCGGTTCTTTCGCGCCCATACTCATCGACCTCCACTTCCCTGACTCCTTCAAGTGCAGCAAGCCTCTTTCTCAGGTTCTCCCTGTCGAGCCAGCTCTCAACTTCAAGGGTGAACGAGTTCACGCCCTTCTCAGGCTTCTTTAGGAACCCCTCTATGTCCGGTGTTGAGGATAGTATTCTGCCGAGGGAGCCGAGGGTCCGGGCCAGGGAGAAGACCCACGCCGGAAGCTTATCTGAAATGCTGTCGAACGTAACCTTCACCGTATACCTGTAAACCGGCCTCTTCCTGAAAAAATCCGGCAGGGGGGCGCCCTTTCCCTTTCTCCCCGCGATCAGCGAGGTTGCCTTGGCTATGAGGTATTCTATTGAGCCGCTCCCCTCAGTCCCATCGATGCTGATGCTCCTCACGAAATCCTCTATTGAATCCAAAAAGCCCTCAAGAAGGGAGCGAACCTCGTCATCGAGCTCCAACCTGCCGTCCTTAACCAGTTCAAGAAGGGTTTCAACCCAGTGCGCTGCCTGGGAGAGCTTTGAGAAACCGGCAAGTGAGGCCGTCCCCTTTATTGTGTGGGCTGCCCGCATCATCTCCTCCGCCACTTCGTCTACCCTGGAGGCGTTCTTTAGCTCTCCAAAAAGTGCCCGGAGTTCCTCCACTTTTTCCTGAAGCTCCTCAACCATCTGGCCTTCGTAGGGCACGGCTCCCACTCCCCGATAGGTTAGGCCGGCCGGACCCTTGCCCCCCTGGCCTTCCGTGGAAACCGAGGACGCAGCTACCCTGCACCGGCCGGCCCTATGCTTCCGACAGCACGCGCTCAATCTCATTGATGACCTGTGAGCTCTCAAAGGGCTTGACAATGTACCCCTTAGCACCGGCTTCGATGCACTCTATGACCCTCTTCTCGTGATCGACGGAGGTTACCATTATGACCTTGGCCTTTGGATCGATCTCGAGTATCTCCTTGAGGGCCTTTATTCCGTCCATGTCGGGCATTATAATGTCCATTATTACAACGTCCGGCCTGAGGGAGAGGTACTTCTCCACGGCTTCCCTGCCGTTTGACGCCTCCCCAACAACGTCATAGCCAGCTTCGCTCAGCAGCTTTCTGAGTATAATCCTTGCAAAAAGGACGTCGTCCACGATGAGCACGCTCGCCATCTCGACCACCGGCCCAAGAAACTAACGTTCCTTCCCTCTAAAACACTTACGTGTAGGTAACTGTGTAGGTACACACAACTTTTTTAGATTTTTTCCAATCATGCAATTCACCATCAAGGAGGTATTGTAAAAAATCCAAATCAGGGTTTCAGGGTTACCTTCAGAAGACTCCTGCCCAGCCGCTTAATGGATGCATCAAAGCCCTCATCGGCTATGAGCGATGCCACCTCGGACATGGCGGGGAACCTTTTGAAATCTTTGTTGAGCTTTTCGAAGAACTCAAGGGCCTCTATGTGCCGGAAGTTGTCCCTGAAGGGTTCGAGTATTATAAGCGATCCACCGGGCCTCAGTGTCCCGAGGGCTCTCCTGAGAACCCTGCGGTAGTCCTCGGGCTTCAGGTACTCGAAGATGAAGCTCATCACAGTCGTCTGGTACTCGTTCACGGGCCTGAGGAGTTTCAGGTCAAGCTCCTTGAGCTCAACAGGGAGGCTCTCCCCTTCAACCCTCGCACGCGCTATCTCAAGTATGGCCGGGGAGTAGTCAACGCCGACGTAAAGCCCATCGTAGCCAATTCTCTTGCCAAATTCATAGGGTGAAACCGAGCCGCAGCCGAGGTCGAGGACGCTGCTCCCCTGGCCTATGCCCCCGGTCTTTGCTATGACCTCCCGATAGAGGGCAGCGAAGTCGGTGTTCATCCTTATGTCCCAGAAATCGGCATCCTTGTCGAAGTCCATCAGGACGTGCGGGTGCGTCGGGGTTATGAAGGCGTAGTCGACCATCCGGTAGATCTCCTCCAGTACGGCCACCCATCCCGGAAGGAGGGCCTCGTAGTGGTTCTTTGGAACATCAAGGCGGTAGGAAAAGCCGTTCAGCTTCAGCCGGCCGTCCCTCTCTTCCACTATCCCTATGGCCTTCAGGGTGTTGAGGAACTCAAGGAGTAGCTTCTTGTTCGGTATGTCGAGGCTGTCGAGGACTTCCCGCTGGGTGGCTCCCCTCGAGATTACCTTGAAAACGCCGTGCTTTGTGCCGAGCTGGATTATGTGGAGTATGGCCATCCTGACCATGTGCTCGATGTTCGAGTCAAGGACCGAAATTTCCCCCATGCTCACCACCTCACATGAACTTCCTGTAATAGCGGTAGTACTCCCTCAGGTATTCCACGACCTTCTTGCCGTACTCGGTCAGCCGGTAGTACTTGAAGCCGTTGTTGCTGACCTCCTCAACGAGGCCGAGGTAGACGAGCGAGCTCTCGCCGTTGTACCTGTTTCCAAGCCCGACCAGTGCACCCCTGACGTTCGATGGGTCAGAGCCCACGATCCTCGCTATCTCGGACAGATAGGTTGCCGACGGGTATATCTCGCTGAGGTACAGGAGGATCCTCTTCCGCAGTTCACTTCTGTGTATCGACCTAAGCACCTGAGGGTCAATAATCATAGTGTCCACAGCCCTCCCCCCTGCGTTTCTGCACGCGTTTGAGTTCCCCTTGATTTTACAGAAAACAGGTTGCTGGAACACTGCACTGTTGTTATCGATTGCAAACTTTATAACTTTTTTGGTAAACAATTGAAGACGTCCCAATATATACTGGAATAACTTGTTATATTTCCAAATATAATTGGAAACTTATGTAGAAAACCCTATAAAAATGGGAACAGGCTGGGGCACTGTTTGGGAGAAAAGTGGGCAGCTAAGGACAGTGGGGGCCATTAAATGCGCACTTCAGTTTATCGGCGTACACTCCTTTGCCGGGCCTACATAGGCACCTACACAAAGACCTACACTACTAAGAACAAAAAAGGGCTTTATATTCAGCCAGTGTAATCATAAGTGCAAAACCTTTAGGGGGTGCATGGTTGATGAAGGCCAGGAAGAAGAGGGGTGCCATTGGGATTGGTACCCTGATAGTGTTTATAGCCATGGTTTTAGT
>NZ_JALXBJ010000090.1:6507-27145 GCF_026991495.1 Thermococcus sp.
GGCGGCAGTGGCGGCAGCGGTGCTCATAAACACGAGCGGCTTCCTCCAGCAGAAGGCTTCAAGTACCGGCAGGGCAAGCACTGAACAGGTAGCCAGCGGCATACAGGTCATGCAAGTCACAGGATACTACGACAACACCACCACTCCAGCGGGAATAACCAAGCTTGCCATCTACGTAACACCCAACGCTGGGAGTACGGGTATTGACCTCAACAACACCCGGATAATCCTCAGCAACGGCGCAGTTCAGGGTCTCCTTAAGTACGGCGGATCAAGCCTCTACAACAACAGCGTTACAGGTAACATATTCGATAGTGCTACTAACGCATGGCCAACCACCGGGACCGAGTTTGGCATCATTGTTGTTCAGGACTACGACAAGAGCGTGAAGGCCACCTCCCCAACTATGAACCAGGGGGACATTGTTATCCTCACCGTAAACGCACAGGCACTCTTTGGTAGTGCAATACCCGTTAGGACTCACATCACCGGGCAGGTTGTTCCGGAGTTTGGCGCGCCGGGCGTCATCGACTTCACAACCCCGAGCACATACACCACCGCTATCGTAAGCCTCCAGTGAGGAGGGTGATACAATGAAGGCCAGGAAGAAGAGGGGTGCCATTGGGATTGGTACCCTGATAGTGTTTATAGCCATGGTTTTAGTGGCGGCAGTGGCGGCAGCGGTGCTCATAAACACGAGCGGCTTCCTCCAGCAGAAGGCTTCAAGTACCGGCAGGGCAAGCACTGAACAGGTAGCCAGCGGCATACAGGTCATGCAAGTCACAGGATACACTCCCGACAAAACGGACATAACTCGCCTCGCCATCTACGTAACACCCAACGCAGGCTCAGCTGGCATTGACATAAAAAACACCAAGGTCATACTCAGTAACGACAACATCCAGGCCATGCTGAGCTACGCCTCCGGACACAACTACACAGGCCTGAGCGTCGATTACGTTACCAACAACTCACATATCTATGCCAACGCCAGCCAGCTATTTAGTGCCCTCGGTATTAACCCTGACAAGGTCTTCGGCACGTCAATAAACTGGAACGAGTACTTCGTTAACATGAGTGGCCTGAAAGCGGCGGGGGTAATCGACTTCACCTATGACTCTACCACCTACAAAATAACCTCCGTCTATGTCAGCTACTACCAGTACGTCAAGGGACCAGTTGACGACATCTTCCTTGATGCCCTCGGGAAGGAGGCCACCGCCACCCTCGTCAACGGCACAATCAGCGCGAACACAATCCTCATTGACACGGCTAACATAAAACAGATCGATTGGCCCAGTTACATCTGGAGTGCCCTTGATAAGGACAAGTACGGAATAATAGTTGTCCAGGACTACGACGGCAGTGTCATCTCCAACGCTCCAACTCTCAACAAGGGAGACATAATCATACTCGGCGTTGATGCCAAAGCGCTCTTTGGAGGCATAGCTGTCAGGACTCACATCACCGGGCAGGTTGTTCCGGAGTTTGGCGCGCCGGGCGTCATCGACTTCACAACCCCGAGCACATACACCACCAACGTCATCAACCTCCAGTGACCCCACGCTTCTCCAGCTTTCCCTTTCGTTCTTTGAAGATTTTCAGGAGGTGATGCTATGCGTAGGGGAGCGATAGGCATTGGCACGCTGATAGTCTTTATCTCATTAGTCCTGGTAGCTGCAATAGCGGCAGGGGTCATCATAGGCACAGCCGGCTACCTCCAGCAGAAGGCCCAGGCCACCGGGAGACAGACGACCCAGGAAGTGGCGAGCGGGCTGAAGATCGTCAACGTCTACGGCTACACCAACGCAACTCCACCGAGCAGCGGAGCGATCCAGAGGCTGGCGATCTTCGTGACCCCGAACGCCGGTAGCGAGGGAATCGATCTGAGCAACGTTAAGATAGTCCTCACTGACGGCAAGAGGCTTGTAGTCTACAACTACTCCGAGCAGTTCCAGAACGCCCAGAGCATCACGGACCTGTTCAACACGAGCGATGTAACAGTGTGGAATGCGATAAAGGGCAACGCCAGCTTCGGGATAGCGGTGATAAACGACATTGGGAGCGAAATGCAGGACACCCACCCAACCTTAGAGTTCGGGGACATGGTGGCGCTCTGCGTCTGGACGACTATGTTCAGGTACGAGGATAAAGCCGGCATCGGGCCGAGCACAAAGCTTGTGGGCAAGGTGATTCCCGAGAGGGGAGCGGCAGGAGTCATAGACTTCACAACGCCCGCAACCTTCAGCGACAATGTGATACAGCTGCAGTGAGGTGAGAGGACAATGAGGAGAGGTGCGATAGGCATTGGAACCCTCATCGTCTTCATCGCAATGGTGCTCGTTGCGGCGGTAGCTGCTGGAGTGCTCATAGCCACCAGCGGCTACCTCCAGCAGAAGGCCATGAGCACGGGCAGGCAGACGACCCAGGAAGTGGCGAGCGGGATAGGAGTTATGGGTGTCTACGGCTTCATAAACAGCAGCACTCCAACGGCCGCCAACATAACGGAGATGGCTATCTACGTAACTCCAAACGCCGGGAGCAGTGGAATTGACCTCAGCAACGTCAAGGTCGTCCTAACTGACGGGGAGAGGATGACGGTCTTCAACTACAACCCGGATGCGTTCTACACCGGCAACATCCAGAACGTCTTCACCATCCAAACCTGGGTGAACGTGAGTGAAACGGTCTTCGGGGTGGCCGTCGTCAGAGATTCGGACAGGAGCATGATAGACAGCCGCGATCACCCGGTTCTCAACTGGGGGGACATAGCGGCCATCCTGATAAACACTACGGGGTTCGGAAAGGGCAAGGGCCTGCCGCCGGCCACGCACGTGACCGGCAAAGTCATCCCTGAGAACGGTGCCGCGGGAGTAATAGACTTCACAACACCGCACGCATACACCCAGCAGATCCTTGAGCTCCAGTGAGGGGGTGGTTGAGATGTCGCTGGCGTTCCTTTCATCTTTATTTGGGAAGAAAAAAGAGGAGGCCGCCCCCTCAGAAGTGGAAGAAGTGAGCGTCGAGGAGCTTGAGGAGAAAGTGGAGGCAAGGGAAGAGAACGAGCAGCTGACTCAGCTGATGGACAGGGTCAACGAGATAGAAAACGACATCCCGAGGATAAAGATCAGCGTGGACACACTGAAGAAGAACATCCAGGAGCTCAGGGACGACATAGAGAGGCTCGACAAAACCATCAAGGACGTCATGATGCTCTACGAGGTCATAAGCCAGGAGATCAACCCCTTCAAGGAGCAGATGGGCCAGGAGAACCCCCTCAGCAACGAGATACAGGAGCTCAGAAAGGAGATAGAGGATCTCAAGATGGAGCTCGCACAGGTCAAGAACGACATCAAGGTGCTCGCTGGCTACGGTGTTGACCTCGACTCTATAATCTACGAGGTGCTCGCGGAGGTGTGAAGCATGGAGATGCCGCGGTTCGTCACGGAGGCCGATATAAACGCCAAGCTCTCAGAACTCAAGGGAAAGGTTCCGACGGTTGTCATCAACGAGCTCAGGGAGAGGCTGATAGCGAGGAAAGACCAGCTCACGTACGAACAGCTCGAAAAGATAGTCCAGAGGGTTCTTGAGACCTACGGCAACCAGGCTACGAAGTACGAACAGCTCAACAAAAGGGTGGACGAGCTCGGGAAGAGGCTGAGTGAGCTCGGGATGCAGCTGAGCAGGCTGGTCGAGAGCCTCGAAGAGGCGAAGTTCAAAGTTCATGAGAAGAGGGCCGAAAAAGTGTCCGAGCAGGTCGAGGAGGTTCAGGAGAAGATAGGGAAGCTTGAGGAGATCTTGGAGGAGAAGAAAACCGAAAAGGAGATTCCAAAGGAGACGAAAGAGAAGCTTGAGGAGCTCCACAGGAAGGTTGAAGAGCTTGAGGAAAAGCTCACGGGGAAGGTCACGGGCAAGGTGATCGAGGAGGCCAAGGCGAAGATCGAGGAGCTTGAGAAGAAGCTCGAAAGCGGCAAGGAGATCACCGCGGAGGAGATCGAGGAGGCGAAGGAGCACATCGAGGAGGTTGAAGAGGAGGCCAAGGCCGCAGAAGAGGCAGAGGAAAAAGAAGTCGAAGAGAGAGAGGCCAGGAAAGCAGAAGAAGAGAAAATCGAGGGGAAGGCCCCAGAGGTGGAGGCCGAGAAGGAAGTCGTGGCACCCGTTCCAGAGGAGGCCGGAGAGGTTCCGGCGGAGGTGCCGAAAGAGGAGAAAGGCCCCGAGGTGGCCGAGGAAGTTGAGGTTGTTGGGGAAGCCCCCGCTCCTTCCGAAGTTGAGGTTGCCCCCGTGAAAGAAGAAAAAGTTGAAGGTGGTGTTGAGATGGCCGAAAAGATGCAGATCCCTGAGGATATCGCCAACCTGCTCTTCGAGGAAGAGCCCAAGAAGGCAAGGCTTGAAAGGCTTCCCGAGGACGTCATATCCACTATGATAGCCCTGAAGTGGCTTGGATTCCTCATCGACAGGGTGGGCATACAGAACCTCGAACGCGTTCTAGAGTTCTACTACGAGATCGGCTGGATAAGCGAGGAAGTTCTCAACCAGCTGCTCCGCTACGCCAAGGGAACCAGACCCCACCACAGGGATCCCGAGTGGAAGCCAGCCGACAAGCTGACCGTGCAGGACCACCTCATAAGCCTGCTCTTCATAGAAAGGCTCAGGGGACTGAAGATAAACAGGGACGTCCTTGACAAGCTTGAAAGGGAAATCAAAATGTTAGAGAAGACTCTCGACGAGTTTTACGGCATCTGACCAGCGGAAGTAATCGGGGGAGCGGGCCATGGGGTTCAGTGTCTCAGCGAGTGCAGCGATCATCTTTATCTCATTTTTAGTGGCCTTCAGCACCCTCTACACAGCCTGGGACAGCACGTACAGCAACGTCCAGGGCGCAAGGGAGGACTGGTATGACCTGAGGGTAAGCCAGCTGAACACCCTTATTGACCTGAACGGTACCTTGGGCCAGGCGACCATAGATACGGTGAACAACGTTTACAACATAACCTGGTACATCCAGGATTACGGCCCCACGATGTACGTGAAGGGGTGGAGCTGCATCTACGATGGCCTCTACAAGACGATATACAACGTTTCCGACGATAACGTTGGCTTCCTCGAGGATTACACCTATGCCCTTCCTGGTGAAACCCTGCTCCTGAACGTCACCAACATACCCCTCGATCAGACGGAGCACAACTTAACTGTGGTGTTTGACAACGGCTGTTGGCTCAGGATCAGCTGGCATTACAACGGCAATACCATTGTTATCGACGAAAGGGCGAGGGGATGCCCAACGGAGGTGAGCTGATGGCAGCTGGAGGGCCGGCGAGCGAGCTCATAATGTTCATAGTGGCGGTTATCATCGCGGGGAGCGTTGCTGGTGCGCTGGCATACGTCACCAGCGACATAGCCCACGGGATAAACGACAGGGGGTCACTGCTGGCAGATCAGCTCAGGACGGACTTCGCGATAATCAACGACCCAAACAGCATACCCGTCAGCGGGAGCGGCCCGTACAACTACACGTTCTACATCAAGAACATAGGGAAGATAGCGTTCCCATTCAGCAACAGTTCGGTCCAGGTGTTCCTCGACGGCACGCTCGTGCCCCCATCCAACCTGACCTTCACCGACACCTCTGGGAAGGGGATAAACTCCCTTGGGCCCTACGAGGTTGGGGAGATAATAGTGACACTGGGAAGTCAGCTCTCGAGTGGAACGCACACGATAACTGTTGTACTTGAGAACGGAAAGAAGAGATCCCTGATATTCAGGGTGTAAGCTGTTCGCAGCTGAAATCAGTGCCAAGCGGTGGTGATCATCATGGTAGAGGAGCTCCTGAAGATAGAACTCAAGGGCGATGAGCTTCACAGGCGCCTCGGCGGCGGCATTCCAGCGGGAAGCATCATGCTCCTCGAAGGGGACAGGGGCACTGGGAAGTCTATATTCGTCCAGAGGCTCCTCTACGGCTTTCTGATGAACGGATACCGGGCCAGCTACGTATCAAGCCAGTACACCACTGTGGAGTACATAAAACAGATGGAATCAATCGGCTACGATATAATCCCTTTTCTGATACGAAAAAAGCTTATATTCGTCTCCCTGTACCCCCTTCTGACCGGGGTAAGTGAGAGGAGAAAATTTTTGAGCAGGCTCCTTGGAGAGCCGAGGATATGGGAGCCTGATATAGTTATAATAGACGCCTTCTCATCCCTCTTATCCCGGGAGCAGGAACCAAGTGCGATAAGGGATTTTTTACTGTACGTAAAGAAGCTCGCCTCCTTAGACAAGGTCATCATAATGACCGCCAACACTGAGGAGATAGACAGGGACTCTTTGTTCGCACTTGAAGAGGCTGCTACCATGCTGCTCAGGCTCAACGTCAAGGTGTTCGGCGGCGATTTGAAGAACTCGGCGACGATAGTGAAGTACAACAACGCCAAAGGCGTCTTCCAGAAGATAATCCCCTTCCGCGTCGAGCCGAAGGTGGGGCTGATAGTGGAGATCGCGGCGGTGGTGTGATATGGCGCAGGTGATAAAGAGCGACACGCTGGAAGACGCGATGACGAGGAACCCCCACCTTCGCAGGTACATAGACGAGTTCAGGAGAAAGTACGGTAGAATACCAGAGTTTCACGCCCAGCTCAGCAGAGACATGAAGGACATTCCCTACCCAAACATACTCTACCCGGTCGGCGACCCGATATTCGTCCACATCTTCACCGACGTCAAGACGGGGGACAAGAAGTACATAGTGATAGAGCCGAGGATAGAGACGCCGCTGGAGGAACTCAAGTACGGCATGATAAAGGATAAGATCCTCGAGCTGGCCCCGACCAAGGAGATTCCCGAGGATCCAGAGGAGTTCGAGAGGTTCCTCGATGCTATGTTTGATGAGGCCGTACTGGCGCTCGTCAAGGGCAAGAAGAAGATAGGGAAGAAGGGCGAGAGGTTCACCCTCACCAAGGACGAGATGGAGAAGTTCCGCTACCTGATAAAGAGGGACATCATCGGCATCGGCCCCCTCGAACCGCTCGCCAGGGATCCCTACATTGAGGATATACACATCATAGGCGCGAACTACGTTGCCCTCGTCCACAAGATATTCGAGTCAATGCCCACCAACATAACCTTCGGGGACAACATAAAGTTGGCGGACTACCTGAAGAACATCTCGGAGCGCATAGGCAGGCCGGTGAGCGACAGGAACCCCATAGTTGACGGCGCGCTCCCGGACGGCTCCCGTATAAACATCATTTACTCCCCGGACATCTCGATCAACGGCCCCTCCGCAACCATCCGAAAGTTCGCCGCGACACCGATAAGCATAGTGCAGCTCATAGCCTGGGGGACCCTGAGTGCAGAAGTGGCCGCCTACCTCTGGATAGCGCTTGAGTATGGTATGAGCGTCTTCGTCTGCGGTGAGACGGCCTCCGGTAAGACCACCCTGTTGAACTCGATAATCCCGTTCATAAAGCCGGGGTCCAAGATATACACCGCCGAGGACACGCCCGAGGTTCACGTTCCGCACCCAACCTGGCAGAGGCTCATAACCCGTGAGCGCGGGCCTGAGGAGAGCAGAGTTACACTGTTCGACCTCCTCAAGGCGGCGCTGCGTTCGAGGCCCAACTACATCATAGTCGGTGAGATCCGCGGTGCCGAGGGCTCGATAGCGTTTCAGGCAATGCAGACGGGCCACCCTGTCATGTCCACCTTCCACGCGGGCGACATAAAGAAGATGATACAGCGCTTCACCGGGCACCCCATAAACGTCCCGATAACCTTCATAGACAACCTCAACATAGCGGTTTTCCAGCAGGCCGTTTACCTGAAGGGCAAGTTCCTCAGGAGGACGGTTAGCGTGGTCGAGATAGAGGGCTACTACGAGGAGCTCGGGGGAGTGGCCACGAGGAACGTCTTCGAGTGGGATCCAGTGACGGACAAGCACATCTTCCGCGGCTTCAACAACTCCTACATCCTCGAAAGGAAGATAGCCGAGATAGCCGGTTACGAGGATCCAAAGGACATCTACAACGAGCTCTTCCTCAGGGCAAGGATCCTTCAGAGGATGGTCGAGCTCGGCATAACGAACTACTGGGACGTCTACCGCGAGGTTAAGGCCTTCTACAAGAGGGGCATCGAGGGACTGAGCTTCAGGCTCTGAGGGGGTGTGAGCATGCCGGGCGCCAAAATCAGCATTTTCACAAGGGCAGACCTCGACATGAAGACCTACATCAACAAAGTCCTCCTTCCCTACACAGCTGCCTCAGTGATCCTCTTCGTTTCCGCCGCCGTCTTCGCCCGGCTCTTCGGCCTCTCCGGCCCCCTGGTTGTACTCATGTACTCCATCCCCGCGATCCTTCTCATCTACGCCGCGGTCTACCCCTACGTGACCGCAGACTCCAAGAAGATATCGATAAACTCGCGCATTCCCTACTTCATCACATACTTCGCCGTCCTCTCCACGAGCGAGATGGGTCGCTCCGATCTCATCAAGGTCCTCTCCCACGATCCGAAGCTCGGTGCAATAGCGACGGAGCTGAAGAAGGTTTACGTCATAGTGAGCAAGCTCCACAGGGCCCTTCCAGAGGCCTTCCGCTTTTTGGCAAGGAGGACGCCGAGCAAGGTCTTCGCCGACTTTTTGGACAGGCTCGCTTACTCCCTCGACAGCGGCGTTGACCTGAAGGACTACCTCTTTCAGGAGCAGAAAACCGTCATGGACGACTACGAGACGTTTTACGAAGGCGCACTCTACGACCTCGACGTCTTCAAGGAGATATACGAGTCCATAATCATATCCGTCGTCTTCATGGCCAGTTTCATCATCATCGGCCCCCTGATAACAGGTCAGGACATAGGCCGGCTTGCCCTCTACACCCTGGCGATAGTCCTCGCGGCCGAGGTCGGCGTGTTCTTCGTTATAAAGTTCAGGATGCCCGATGATCCGATATGGGCCGAGAGCAGGGGACTGGTAACGGATAGGGACAGGAAGCTGAGGAGGGCGAGGAACTACTCCCTGCTCGGCATCGTAATAATGGTTCTCCTCTACTACGCCGTGATATCCAAGCGCTTTCCTCTCCCTCAGCCCTTTGTCGTCGCCCTGATCTTCAGCCCCCTCTACTACCTCGGCTGGCTCGCGGCCAAGGAGGAGGCTTCAATAATGAGGAAAGACGAGAACTTCGCGGCCTTCATAAGGAGCCTGAGCTCGTCCCTGGCCGCGAGCGGCACGTCTCTCCTTCTCGTCCTGAAGTACCTCAGCGCCCACGACTTCGGTTCCCTGACCGAGGACATAAAGGCCCTCTACAGGAGGCTGGCCCTCAGGGTTGACAGGGAGCGGGCCTGGGACTTCTTCATAGCCGGAACCGGGAGCTGGCTCGTCGGCATATTCTCGGAGATATTCAGGGAGGCCATAAGGATGGGGGCGGAGCCCGACTACGTTGGGCTCGTGATAAGCAGGAACTTTGAGAGGCTCGTCAGGCTCAGGAGGAAGAGACAGCAGAGCATGTCCAGCTTCATTGGGATCATCTACGGCCTCACCGCGGCCTTTGCCTTCTCCCTCGCGGCGTCGTTTCAGGTGGCGGCGTCGATAAACACCCTCTTCGGGCAGCTGAAGGTGCCGACTGAGTACATAGGGGATATAATACACGTGATACCGCCCTCCGGGATGCAGTTCGTCATGTACGTAATGCTCACGATAATGATCATCCACTCCCTCCTCTCAGCTGTCGCCATCAAAACCGCCGATGGCGGTCACATGATGGTCTCGCTAAGGTACTTCGTGATACTCCTCTGGATATTCGCGGTCAGCATGTACGTTGGTCAGGTCATGATGGAGAGGATGATGGGGCTCGGCAGTGCCTCAAAGCTCCTCCTGCCCATTCTGCCGTGAGAAAAAAGTTAAATCCACCTTCTCCTAATCCTCAACCATGGGGCACCTTGATGAACTCTGGGGCAGAACGGTCGAGAACCTCGTCAGGGAGGGCCTAATAAAGAGCGACGCCGTCAGGAGGGCCTTCCTGAAGTATCCGCGTTACCTATTCGTCGAGAAGCGGTACAGAGCGTACGCCCACGTAGACGAGCCGCTCCCCATCCCCGCAGGACAGACCGTCAGCGCCCCCCATATGGTGGCCATAATGCTCGAACTGGCTGATCTTGAGAGGGGCATGAGCGTCCTCGAAGTTGGAACGGGCAGCGGCTGGAACGCCGCGTTGGTGGCGGAGCTCGTGAAGACCGACGTCTACACTATCGAGAGGATCCCAGAGCTCGTCGAGTTCGCGAGGAGGAACCTTGAGAGGGCTGGTGTGAAGTCGGTCCACGTCATCCTCGGGGACGGGAGCAAGGGCTTTCCTCCGAAGGCCCCCTACGACAGGATCCTCGTGACCGCTGGCGCGCCCGATGTTCCGAGGCCCCTCGTGGAGCAGCTCAAGCCGGGGGGAAAGCTCATAATCCCGGTTGGGAGCTATCACCTCTGGCAGGAGCTGTTGGAGGTCATTAAAAGGCCCGATGGCTCCGTCGAGGTCAAAAACCGCGGCGGAGTGGCCTTCGTCCCCCTCATAGGGGAGTACGGGTGGAGGCAATGATGAGATTGACCTTTGGGGTACCGATGCCCGGGATCGACGGCCTGAGCCGCCCATCAGATTTTTAAGGGGAGCCTTTTAGTAACTATCGGAAAGATTAAGGGGGTGGTTCTATGCCTCTGGTCGAGGAGGTGACCAAGAGGAGCATCGAGCGGATAAGCATGCACTCCCACATAAAGGGGCTTGGCCTCGACGAGAACGGAAGGGCAAAGTTCATGGGGGACGGCATGGTCGGACAGGTGAAGGCGCGGGAAGCCGCAGGGATAGCCGTGGAGCTCATAAAACGCGGGAAGCTTGCGGGGAAGGGCATCCTCCTCGTCGGGCCAACTGGAAGCGGCAAGACGGCCATAGCAATGGGAATAGCCAGGGAGCTCGGGGAGGACGTGCCCTTCGTCCAGATAGCGGGGAGCGAGATATACTCCGCCGAGGTGAACAAGACGGAGTTCCTCAAGCAGGCCATGAGGCGGGCCATAGGTGTCAGGATAAGCGAGGAGAGGAAGGTGTACGAGGGCGAAGTGCGGAAGATCGACGTGCACCGCTCGAAGCATCCCCTAAACCCCTACGTTGAGATCCCGGACAGCGTGGTCATAGACCTCCGCACAAAGGACGACGAGAGAACTATACGCGCCGGCAGGGAGATAGCATACCAGCTGATCGAGATGGGGGTTGAGGAGGGGGACGTCATACAGATAGACGCCGAGACGGGCAGGGTGTCAAAGGTTGGAACCACGAGGGAGGAAGAGGGCATATTCCTGAAGAGGAAGGTGAACCTCCCGAGCGGCCCCGTCCTCAAGATAAAGGAGTTCACCTACACCGTAACGCTGCACGACCTCGACGTTGCGAACGCCCGCGGGAACATCTTCGGACTTCTCTTCAGCACAGGGGCAGAGATAAGCGACGAGGTGAGGCAGAGGGTAGATGAGACCGTTAAAAAATGGATAGAGGACGGAAGGGCCGTTCTCGTCCCGGGCGTTCTCTTCATCGACGAGTGCCACATGCTCGACATAGAGGCCTTCTCCTTCCTGGCCCGGGCCATGGAGGGTGAGCTCGCCCCGATACTGATCTTGGCAACGAACAGGGGGAGGACGACGATAAGGGGAACCGACATCGAGGCCCCGCACGGGATCCCAATAGACATGCTCGACAGGCTTCTGATAATCAACACCGAACCCTACGGAAAGGACGAGATCAGGGAGATAGTGAAGATCAGGGCAAGGGAGGAGAGGATCGAGATAAGTGATGAGGCCGTGGAGAGGCTCGCGGAGCTCGGCGAGAAAACGAGCCTGCGCTACGCCGTCCAGCTCCTCGCGCCTGCGAGCGTCTTGGCGAGGGGCGGCCGGGTTGAGGAGGAGCACGTTGAAAAGGCCCGGGAGTACTTCGCCGACCTAAAGAGGAGCATAGAGCTCGTTGAAAAGCTTGAAGGAATGCTCCGCTGATTTTTCCTCTTCTCTTTCTCCATCCTCCCGGGCTCAGGCAGAAAGGACGCCGGCCTTAACGAGGACGCAGAGGACGTCGAAGACAACCGACCCCGTCCAGTGGAGGACAAAGCTCGGGATGAAGCTCCTCCCCCTGACGTCGAGCCAGTCGAAGACAATGCCGGCTAAGAAAGAGTAGGGAACCTCAAGGCCTGGTTTTCCGAGGTGAGCGAGGGCGTAGGGGATGTCCTGGAGGAGAACGGCGGCCTTCCAGTTCCACCTAACCAGCGGAAACGTCATGAAGCCCCTGAAGAAGAGCTCGTGGGTCAGCATGATGAGCCCCATGACGAGCTCGCCCGCGATGAAGCCCGGAACGCCGGAGAACGAGAAGCGGGGGTAGTAGGACACCATGGACGGCACCCTCGTGCCCGCGATGGAGAGCAGGAAGGCGAGGAGAAGGAGGAGTGATAGGGGCCTGAGGACGTCCCCCCTGGGCGTTGAGAGACCGACGTCCTCCTTAGAAAAGCCAAAGGCCCACGCGAGGAGCAGTGGAAGGACTGTGTAGATCAGGAGCAGCCAGAGCGACCAGCGGAAGAGGGAGTGCCCGAAGGGCGAGAACCTCGCTATGTAAACGAGGGGAAGCAGGAGGGTGTAGAAGAGGAGTCCCTTCCTCATGGACTACACCGTGAAGCTTATGGTGACTGTGCTTGGATACCTTTTGACAGCGATGCCCCTGTTGGTGAAGGCTATGCCTATCTCAAGCGGCCTGTTCGGGTTGGCCCTCCTGATGACCCTGATGCCCACCTCGTCCCCAAGCCGGTCCTTGTTGAGCCTCCTGACGTAGCTGTAGAGCAGGGATATGAAGTTCCTGTAGTCCTGCATGTCCTCAAGGAAGTCCCTCTGCTCCGGGTTTAGACCGGGCATCACGTACCTGTGGAAGAACCAGTCAAAGGTGCCGGCGGTCTCGGAGGAGTAGACGAAGAGGAGCTTGTAGAACTCAACGTTCTTGTTGCCGAAGGTGGAGTCCATGTATGGTATGGCCTTCCCAAGGACCCTGCTGGCTTCAGTGTACTTAAGGTTGACGAGGCTGATCTGAAGGTCGCTTCCGCGGAGGAGGAGGTTGATGAACCTGCCGCCAAAGTCCATGTAGACGTAGTTGTAAAAGAGGACGAACCTTCCCGGTTTCATGTTCATGCGCTGGAGGATCCTCGCGAAGGCGTCGCGAAGGCGCGCAAGCGAAGCGGGCTCGCCTATCAGAAGGGCCCTCACGCCGTGGACGTTTTCCTCCGCGACGATATCCCTGTCGAGGCGGAACTCCACCTCCCTCCTCCAGCCCGGCATGTTGTAGCGGTTGAGGATCCTCATGTCGGGGAGGGACACCATTGCGCTCTTCTCGATCCCCCCAAACCTCTTTTTGAAGACCGCCACCGGATGGTAGCGGGAGGATGGATTCAGGTAGGAAACAGGCAGCTCCATAACCTTGAGGAAGGCACTTAGGGCCGCCCTTATCTTGGCCTCATCCGCCGAGGAGAACCTGTTTGTGAGATCGCGGACGAGAGCCTCAAACCTCTGATCGGACACAGCGGGCATACATCTCACCTTGAAGGCGGAAAAGGAGCTAACTTCCTTGCTCCCCTTCCTCCTCTACTTTTTCCTCGGCCTTCTCCTCTTCACCGCCTTCCTCGCCCTCGTCCTCCGGGGGCTTTAAAAGCTCCTCCATCGTCGGCTTGAAGGCCACGTTCTCGTAGCCTATGAACCTGAGGTCGTTTTCGAGCAGAACCTCGCCCAAGATGAGGGTGTTCTTGTCGACCCCGTCGAGAACGGGCTTGAAGTCTATTGTAACGTCCTTCTCCCCCACCTCAATTATGATCTTGCTCGTGTCCACCATCGGCAGGCGGAGCTCGACGAGGGCCTTCACCTTCTCTATCGGGTCGTCCACCTTCTCAACGATCTCCACCTCGTAGAGGAGGTACCTGCCGGCGTAGGGGTTGTTGAAGTCAACCCTGACGCGGCCGCCGCTGACCGTGAGAACCCTCCCCTTTATCTTCCTGCCCCCTTCACCTTCGAGGGTTATGGGCATCCCCGGGAAGGGCACTATTCCCCTCCTCCTAAACTGGCCGAGGGTGAAGGTCTTCACGAGCTTGGGATCGCGCTTTCCAAAGCCCTTTTCAGGGGGGACAACGATCTCGTACCTCTTCCCGACTTCGAGCCCCTCAAGCTGCTCATCGAGACCCTTGATAACGTGTCCCGCTCCAACGGCTACCGGAACGGGCCCGTAGACGCCTTTCTCTTTGTAGATCCCGGCCTCCTTCGCCACCTCCTCGTAGGTTGTGTCGAATACCTCTCCGGTCTCCTTGACCTTCCCGGTGTAGTGGATCCTGATAACGTCTCCCCTCTGAACCTTGACCATCATCATCACCCCGTGCTGGTTCCCATTGGTCGGGCCCATTTTTAAGCTTGCCGGGGCCGATAACCTAATAAAAATACCCCTCCAAAATCGGCAGGTGGTGGGAGAATGGGAATCAAAGTGTACAACACCCTGACGCGGCAGAAGGAGGAGTTTAAACCCCTCAGGGATGGCGAGGTCAGGATGTACGTCTGCGGGCCGACGGTCTACGATTACACTCACCTCGGTCACGCAAGGACCTACATAGCCTTCGACGTTATACGACGCTACCTGGAGCACCGCGGTTACACCGTCCTGATGGTCATGAACTTCACCGACATCGACGACAAGATCATAAGGAGGGCCAACGAAACCGGTGAAGACCCCAAGGAGCTTGCTGAGAGGTTCCTCCGCTACTTCTTGGAGGACATGGCCGCTCTGAAGGTCAAGCCGGCCGACGTCTACCCGCGCGTTACCGAGCACATCGGGGACATCATAGACTTCGTGAAGAAGCTTCAGGAGAAGGGCTACGCCTACGAGGGCAGCGATGGGGTTTACTTCGAGGTTCGCAAGTTCAGGGACTACGGCAAGCTGAGCAAGGTAAAGCTGGAGGATCTCGTTAAGGGTGCGCGCGTTGAGCCCGGTGAGGGCAAAAAGAACCCCGAAGACTTCGCCCTCTGGAAGAAGGCAAAGCCCGGGGAACCCAAGTGGTCTTCACCCTGGGGCGAAGGAAGGCCCGGCTGGCACATAGAGTGCTCCACGATGAGCACGAAGTACCTCGGCGAGAGCTTCGACATCCACGGAGGGGGCAGCGACCTCATATTCCCTCACCACGAGAACGAGATAGCGCAGAGCGAGGCATGCACAGGCCACGAGTGGGTTCACTACTGGCTCCACACCGGCTTCCTCATGGTTAACGGCGAGAAGATGAGCAAGAGCCTCGGCAACTTCATCACCATAAGGGAGATGCTCAAACGCTACAACCCAGAGGTCATAAGGCTCTTCGTGCTCCAGAGGCACTACCGCTCGCCTCTCGACTACACGGAGGAGGGGATAGAGCACGCCAAGAACAACTTGGAGAGGCTCTACAACACCCTCGAAAACATCCGCGTGGCAATGGAGAAAGCGGAGATATCCTTCAGGTGGGGGAACGAGGAGTTCGAGGCGTACAAGGCCGTAAGGAACGCCAGGGAGGAGTTCTACCGGGCAATGGACGACGACTTCAACACCGCTGAGGCTTTGAAGGCCGTCTTTGAGGTCAGCAACGCGGTTAACCGCTATCTGACAAGGGTCAAGGCCCCGAAGGAGAGCATCCTAAGAAAGGCATGGGAGTTCTTCAGGGCTGTAAGCGATGTCTTCGGCATCTTCGAGGACTACTTCCGCGAGAAAAAGGCCGGGGAAGCAGAGGCCCTGATAAAGCTCCTCATAGAGGTGCGCGCCCAGCTCAGGAAGGAGAGGAACTTCGCCTTAGCTGACAGGATAAGGGCGGAGCTGAGACAGCTCGGAATACAGCTCGAGGACACGCCCCAGGGCACCGTGTGGAAGAAGGTTAAGGTTTGAGCTGAATTTTTGGGCTTCCTTTCCTCTTCGAAAGGGATAGGGAAAGATCACGGGATCTGGAAAATCCTCACGGTGTTCGTCCCGG
The DNA here is from genome assembly GCF_026991495.1 of Thermococcus sp. Classification (GTDB taxonomy): domain Archaea; phylum Methanobacteriota_B; class Thermococci; order Thermococcales; family Thermococcaceae; genus Thermococcus. The sequence continues at coordinate 22,519 of NZ_JALXBJ010000090.1, forward strand.
CGGTCTTCCCGACCGGTGCCCCCTTTGTGAGGAGCACAGTGTCATCTTCCTTAGCTAGGCCGAGGCCCTTTATAAGCTGGATTATCCCGTTCTCATCGTGGCTCTCGATGACGAAGGGGTAGACGCCGTAGCTGAACATCAGTGCATTTGCAACCCTCTCGTCGCCCGTGAAAGCCAGAACCCACTGCCTCGGCCTGAAGCGGGAGATCAAGCGAGCTGTGTAGCCGCTCTTCGTCGGTGTGAGTATGTACTTGGCATCGACAACCTGAAGGGCCTCTATTATGCTCCTCGTAATGGCGTCCTTTATGGTTCCCCTCTTCGGAATTTTCTCCTTCCACTCGAGCATCCTCACGTTCCCGAAGCCCTCCCTGTACGCTTCAGTCGCCCTCGCTATCTTCGCCATCATCCTAACGGCATCCACTGGGTACTTGCCCACGGCGGTCTCCTCGGAGAGCATAACGGCATCCGCCCCGTCGAGTATGGCGTTCGCCACATCCGTGACCTCCGCCCTCGTTGGGAGCTTCTCGCTCGTCATGCTTTCGAGCATCTGGGTAGCAACTATCGCGGGCTTCCCCGCCATCATTGCCTTGCCTATCAGCTTCTTCTGGAGTATGGGGAGCTTTTCAATCGGCATCTCAACCCCGAGATCCCCCCTCGCTATCATGACCCCATCTGAGGCGGCGAGAATGTCGTCGAAGTTCCTGATGGCGTCCGGCCGTTCTATCTTGGAAATGATGAACATCCGAACTCCCTTTTTTTCAAGGAAGTGCCTGACCTTGAGGACATCGTAGGCGGAGCCCACGAAGCTGATGCCAACCGCGTCCACGCCGTTCTCGAGCATGAACTCAAGAATCTCAAGATCCCTCTTGGTCACGGCCTCCAGCGGGATCCTCGCGTTGGGTATGTTGATGCCCTTGTGGGAGTAGAGCGTTCCCCCAACCACGACCTTGCAGACTACATCAGTCCCCTCGACCTTCACAACCTTGAGAACGATGAAGCCGTCGCTGAGGTAGATCACGTCCCCGGGGGAGACCAGCCTCGAAAACTCCTTGAACTCGACTGGAATCAGGCCTTCCATCCCCTCAACGTCCCTCACCGTCAGGGTCACCGTCTGGTTTCGGTGAAGCTCCACCTTCCCTTCGAGGATCCTGCCCACCCTTATTTTGACCCCCGGGAGATCGCCCAAGATGGCCACCCTGCGGCCGATCCTCTTAGAGATCCTTCTTATCCTCTCTATTCTCTTTCTGTGGTCTTCAAAGGTGCCGTGTGAGAAATTTATCCTCGCAACGCTCATTCCGGCTTTGATTAGGGACTCAAGGGTCTTTGAATCATCGGAAGCGGGCCCTATTGTGGCAACGATCTTGGTCTTGTGGGATGGCAGTCTCATGACTTTTTCACCAGGGCCTTTTTGTCCAACTTTGATTTAACCTTTTCCCGGTATGCACTGTAAAATTTCCTGAAAATAGTAAGCTTTCCAAATTAGGTTTCCCTAACTTTATTCCCGAGTCAAGTCTTGAAAAATACTGAGAGTTTTCACTTAATTTAAAAGTATAATAAATATTAGATTTTAAATTATATTTTTTATTAATAATTTATATCTAAAACATCAATGATATTAAATTTTAAATTTTACTATTAAAAATTTTATATTTAAGACCTTTTTATATTGTATAAAATTGGAATTTTCCAATACTTCAAGTAGTATAAAGGCCATAAATGTACATAGCAATAGCCGGTAGATGAACCCGCATTAGACAGATCGGAAGGAAAAATCATAAAGTAGGGGGGCATTTTTGTTACAAAATTTGGTTACAATTAAAGGTGGTTAAAATGCCGCTGGAGGGTCGACGGGCCCCGGTAGCCTCCTCGAGAGAGGTTATGCCGGACGCTTGCGTCACTACATACTCTAATCTGAGGCTTCAAACACGAGTGGGCGGCAGAGTAGTAACTAAAACTATGCCTAATCACTCTTAAATAACTGGGATGACCTGGTATGCTGTCGTTTGCTGATTTAAAGCCCTCGCGATTGCTTGGAATCAATGCCCCTCTCGTCAGCCTTTGGGTGTACTCTTGTGTTCATAAAATTTGGATATAATGTATCTTATATCCAATTCACGCGAACATAAAAGTACATCAAAGAATTTGTAAGGGGCCACAATCCTCGGCAGGTTAAAGAGAACGCACCCATCACCTCCCGTATAATTCACCATACCCACAACTAAAACCCCGCCCGATATCGTCGAGACCAATGGTTGCCAATCTTCACAGGTCGCTGGGAATCCGCTGGGTTTAACTCTGTCGTGATTGAAATCTGCCCGATGAGAGACTCTGGCAAGAAAGGTCTAACCCAATGGAGGTGCTTCCCAGTATATACGACTATGAGAAAAGCCCACGTCGCCAAACTCAGGAGCCTGAGGATCTTGAGAGGTATCAGAAAATTACATATAGGTGCGTCATAGGCTTTCAGATACGGCACGTGTCAACTCATTGTAACCACCTTTAGTCGTAACCCGATTTTGGGATAAAGATACCCGCCTCACAATTCATAAGGCCGGTTTTTGATAAGGCCTGTGTGTATGGGAGTACGTTTCTCCTCGGAGGACTCTATATATTGAGTTGTGCTAATTTTACGTTATAATTAAGTTAAAAATCCAAAATTTTTAATACTTATATTCGTGAAAAATGTACAAATTTACAAAATCTAAAAGTACAATTTTAAATTTTAATAATAGCGCGAAATTAAAATGCGCTAAAGATAATTTTTTAAATAGTATTTATTTTAACATCATAAAAAGTTAAAATCCACTGGAAAATTTGAGAGTTAGTTCGCATGTGGAAAAGGGGACCACAAGAAGATAGGAAAAGTCGGAAAAAGAGGATTAAAGCCTTTAGAGACCTTCTTCGCGCTCTTTCTCCTCTATGAATGCGATTACGTTGTCCACTATCTTCGGTGCCAGCCCAATGTAGTTTTCGGGCTTTAGAGAGGCCAAATCCTCCTCGCTGAGGAACTCTCTTATCCCCTCGTTTTCCTTTGCAACAGCTAAGAGGTCCCTATCCTCACGGAAGGCCTTCATGGCTAACTTCCTCACGAGCTCGTGTGCCTCCTGCCTCCCCATGCCTTTCTCGGCGAGCTTGAGCATCAGTGGCTCGGCCATTATCAGGTTGTTGGTCATATGGAGGTTGCGCTCTATGTTCTCCGGGAAGAATTCAAGGCCGCTCAGAACCGTTATGGTGCTCTTCAGCATCTCGTCGAGTAGGATAAAGCTCTCGGGAAGGATAACGCGCTCAACGGAGGAGTTGGTCAGGTCCCTCTCATGCCAGAGCGGGTTGTTCAGCAAAGCCGGGATCACGTTGGAGTAAAGGACCCTCGCCAAACCGCTCACCTTCTCACTCCTTACAGGGTTCCTCTTGTGGGGCATCGTGGAGGAGCCAACCTGTCTCTTGCCAAAGGGCTCGCTGACCTCCGAGATTTCAGTCCTCTGTAGGTTCCTTACTTCGAGGGCTATCTTGTCAAGGGTGGAAGCGACGATTGCTAAGAAGGCCATTAGCTCGGCATAAACATCCCTCTGGATTACCTGGTTGCTTATCCTCGCTGGTTTAAGACCGAGGTCTTCCATGACAAGTTTTTGTATCTCAAATCCCTTATCACCAAAGCTCGCCATTGTGCCAACTGCACCGCTCATCTGGCCAACTAAAACCCTCTCCTTGAGCTCGTTGAGCCTGTCGAGATGCCTCTGAACCTCGTCGAGCCATATAGCGAACTTCATTCCATAGGTCGTTGGAACCGCGTGCTGGCCGTGGGTTCTGCCTATACAGACTGTATGCTTGTGCTTTCTCGCGAGCTCCTTCAGGATGGAGCGGAGTTTTTTGAGGTCTTTCTCAACTATTTCAAGGCTCTCCCTTATGAGGAGGGCGTTTGCCGTGTCTATTATGTCGTTTGATGTGGACCCAAGGTGGATGTACTTTCCATGTTCACCGCAGGCCTCGCTCAAAGCCTTGACGACGGCCATTATGTCGTGGCCTATCTCAGCCTCTATCTCCTTCACCCTTTCAAGCCTTACCCACTCGGTGTTGGCCCTCTCGGAGATAACTCGCGCGCTCTCCTCCGGAATGTTGCCGAGCTTTGCGTGGGCCCTCGCTAAAGCCGCCTCGACGTCGAGAAGGCTCTGAAGCTTGTTCTCCTCATCCCATATCCTCCTCATCTCCCCGCTGCCGTAGCGGTAATCTATCGGGTGAACGGCCACTCTAATCACCAGAAGCGCGTTAATTTCGGCTGTTATAAAGGTTTTTCTTGCCTTTTCTGTGGCAATAAAATCGGAACGCTGACGCCCTCGATGGAGAAACCTCCGGGCAGGCCTGCGAACCGAAAAGTATTTAACCTAACCCCCTCGATAGCCTAACGACAAAACTTCCGGAGGTGCCAAAGATGGCAGAGGAACATGTTGTCTACATCGGAAAGAAGCCTGTTATGAACTACGTCCTGGCCGTTATCACCCAGTTCAACGAGGGTGCCAAGGAGGTCACCGTGAAGGCTCGCGGTAGGGCTATCAGCAGGGCCGTTGACGTCGCCGAGATCGTCAGGAACAGGTTCCTCCCAGAGGTCAGGGTCAAGGAGATCAGGATCGGC
>NZ_JALXBJ010000090.1:27155-32998 GCF_026991495.1 Thermococcus sp.
TGCCGACGGCAGGACCGCCAACACCTCGACCATTGAGATCGTTCTCGAGAAGCCGTGAGCTCGATCCTTTCTCCCCTTTTCCATCAGGGGGTTAAACTTCAACTCGTTTTGAAACTGTGGAAAGTTTAATTAGGCTCCTCCCCCAAATTGGATCAGGTGGAGTTCTTGGATGGGGAGAGGGTAATAGACGTGGACGACGAGAGGGCGAAGCTGCTCGCCCAGATTCTGACGAATGAGAAGGCCCTGGCAATACTCCGCTCCATCGAGGATGAGGCCAAGTCCATAAGTGAGATAGCTAAGGAGCTCGGTTATCCGGTCTCCACGGTGAGCTATCACATCGACCACCTTCTCAAGGTGGGGCTTGTCGAGGTCAGCGGGAAGAAGTACGGAAAGAAGCTCCAGGAGGTAAAGCTGTACAGGGCATCGAACGCCCCAATCCTGCTCGTCCCGAGGAAGGACGTCGCCCGCGTGAGGCGTCATTTAAAGTCCCTCGACCGGCTCCACGTCATAAGCCTTGGCGTCTCCGGCTTAGCCGCTGCCGTCGTCTACGAAGTGGCTGCGAGGGTGATGAGGAAAAAAGCAGCCACTGGATCCCCTTCTAATGTCCATGCCACCTATGAGGCGCCCCTGAGGGAGTTCTACCAGGTAATGTCAAACACCACGCAGACCAAGGGCTCAACCGGTAGCCTGCAACCCGGTGCACTCGCCCTGGCTGTTTTGGCCTTTGTCTTGACCCTCTCCGCCTTTTACTATCTATTTTTAAGAAAAAGCCCAAAACGTTTTTAAGTTTCGTCCCCCAACCCCCGCTTGAGGGGTGGTGAGATGGCAGAGATCACCGTGGGACAGATCGTCAGAAGGAAGGCCGTGGTTGTCAGCCCGGACGACACGGTTCACAGGGTTGCTCAGGTGCTCTCGAAGAACAAGGTTGGAAGCGCCGTCGTGGTCTCGGGGGACGAGATAGTCGGTGTGATAACCGACAGGGACATCCTCGACAAGGTCGTTGCAAAGGGAAGGAACCCGAGGAAGATCAAGGTGAGGGACGTCATGACGGCGGATCCGGTGACGATAGAGGACGACTACACGATAAGCGACGCGATAGACAAGATGATGGACAAGGGAGTGAGGAGGCTGCTCGTCACGAGGCTCGGAAAGCCGATAGGCTTCGTAACCGCGGCGGATCTGCTAACGGCCCTCAACACCTACAACCACGAGGAAGAGGAGGAAGGCGAGGAAGAGACCGAGGTCTACGGGATCTGCGAGATCTGCGGCCAGTACGGGCCCCTCTATAAGGTCTACGTTGAAGGGGAGGAGAAGTGGGTCTGCCGGAACTGCAAGGAGGAGCTCAACCTCTGATTCCCTTTAGTTCCTTCATAACCCCGTCGAGGATTATCCCGAACTCCGCGTTCCTGTTCTCGAAGCTTAGGGTGTGAACCTCCCCGAGCGGCCTGAACCTGTCCACAAAGCGCCTGTGAACAACAGCTAAGAGGGGCTTTCCCGACTTCAGGACTTCACCAACGGCCTTGCTGAACCCGCCGCTCTTGTACTCCATCGGACCTATCTCGTCGATAATTATTAAATCGGCCTCTACTAAGGCGCGCTTTATGGCGGGAACGGCGACGCGCTCTATCTCGTCCACGTGAACAACGTACTTCCCGAAGGGGACGCCCGGAAGGTGGGAAGTCCCCCTGATGCTGGCCAAGGTTCCCTCCTCGCCCGTGTCGAGGGCGGTGATCTTAAACCCAACGCGCCTACCGCTCCTGCGCACTTCCCTTGTCGTCATCCCACCGACGATGTAGCCCCAGCGGTCAACTTCCTTCGCTACCCTCTCGACGAGTGTTGTCTTCCCAACGCCCGCCGGCCCGGTCACGAATATCCTCAGCGCCATCCCATCACCGAAGGAGCTTTAAGTTCACCCCTTAAACCCTTTCGGGTGATGGTGGTGGAGATGAGGTACAGACCAGAGGAACTCACGAGGCTCCCGAGGAGCGTTGAGTACGAGAAGGGAAAGGTCATGATGATCAACCAGACTCTCCTTCCGGGGGAGTTCAAGACGATAGAGCTGACGACGGTTGATGGTGTTGCCGAGGCGATAATAACGATGAAAGTCCGCGGTGCGCCTGCCATCGGAGCGGCGGCTGCCTTCGGTCTGGCCCTCTACGCGGACACAACCAAAGCCAAAACGAAGGACGAGTTCATGGAAGGGTTTTACCGGGCTTACGACAGGCTCAAGAACACGAGACCGACCGCTGTAAATCTCTTCTGGGCCCTCAACAGGATCAAAAGACTCGTGGAGGAGAACCTTGAGAGCCCGCTGGAGGAGATAAAGCGCCTCATCGTGAGCGAGGCCCAAAAGATAGCGGACGAGGACGTCGAGGCCAACCTCAGGATGGGGCACTACGGTGCCGAGGTTGTTCCGGAGGGGAAGGTTTTAACGCACTGCAACGCGGGTAGCTTAGCAACAGTTCAGCTCGGCACGGTTGGGGCGGTTCTTAGGGTCATGCACCGCGATGGAACGCTCAAGCTTCTCTGGGTGGACGAGACGAGGCCCGTCCTCCAGGGCGCCCGCCTGAGCGCCTGGGAGTACCACTACGATGGAATCCCCCTCAAGCTCATAACCGACAACATGGCCGGCTTCGTTATGCAGCAGGGCAAGGTTGATGCGATAATAGTTGGAGCCGACAGGGTTGTAGCGAACGGTGACTTCGCCAACAAGATAGGCACTTACACCTTAGCGGTGCTCGCGAGGGAGCATGGGATACCCTTCTTCACTGTCGCTCCCCTCTCGACGATAGACCTCTCCCTTAGAAGCGGGAGGGAGATACCCATAGAGGAGCGCAAGCCGGAGGAAGTCCTCACCTGCGGCGGCTGTAAGATTGCACCGGACGTTGACGTCTACAACCCAGCCTTCGACGTCACGCCGCACAAGTACCTCACCGGAATAATCACCGACCGGGGAGTTGTGTGGCCGCCGTTTGAGAGGAACTTGAAGAGACTGTTTAAGAGAGAATGATTTTTCTTAACCCTAATACTTTTTGATGCACAATGCTTATTAGGCCATGCCATTGTTTTGGGTCGGGGGAATAAAATGTCTGAATCATACGAGGTTGTTATCAAAAAGGAGGAATTAGTGAAGGTTCTGGATGTTCCAAAAACGGAATTCGAAAAGTACGTTTCTCCGTTGTTGAATCAAATAAACAACTGGGCCCATGGGACAAGACCGGAGGTTGTGGGACAGATGTCCGAGCTTATAAAAGAGTTCATGGAAAGATATCCTAAGGATCAGTGGACGTTTGATAACTGGAGAGATTTTTACCTCTCAACTGAAGTGATTCCGGGGAGCACTGGAGAAAAGGCCATAGAAACTGCAGTAAAACGAATCAAAGAGAAACTCTCGGAGGTTCGGAGGGTTCTTGATGACATCGATGAAGGGACTATCCGCACTTGGGTGGAGGATCTGGTATTGAACAAAACGTTCTGGGGGCTTATGGTTCAGAGACCAATCCTTAGCAAACTCGCCGAAATTTTCGCTGGAGATTCCCTAAACTACAGGTTATCCACTCCGGAAGAGGAATCAAAAGGCATTGACGGGTTTGTCATAATCAACGGAGAGGAACTTCCAGTTTCAATAAAGGGGGTAACCTACGAACAGGAGAAACACCTGAAAGAAAACATAGATGCACCGATCGTCTATTATGAGAAGACCAAAAATGGTTTGCGTATAGACTACTCCGAATTTGCAAGATTCGTGAGTAAAGAGGGAAACTTCAAAGATCTCGATGGATGAATCGAACCTCGAAGGGGTTATCAATCCTGCGCTGGTTGACCCCTATTTTTTCTCTTATCACTGATTCGAGATTGGGGTCAATTTCATAGCCTATGCTGTTTCTTTTTAGCTCGATGGCGACCTTCATCGTTGTCCCCGTACCGAGGAAGGGGTCGAGAACGGTATCTCCAATGATAGAGAACATCCGGATAAGCCTGCGGGGTATCTCTTCCGGGTAGGCCGCCGTTCTCCTCGCAAGGGCACTGTGGTTCTGACGAACCCCCCTGATGTCATCCCAGATCTGTGAAAACCATCTATCCCTCTCTTCCTTCGTGTATTTACTCGCATATCTGTACGGGTCTTTTGGTTTAAACCTCCTCGGGCGGCCCTTCCTGAATATGAGAATATACTCCACATCGAGGGTCACATATGCATTCGTAGGAAGGAATCCTGAACCAAGGAAGGCATTGGGCTTGTTAGTGGGTTTTTTCCAGAGGATATATGGAAGCGTGACGAATCCGATCCTCTCAAAGTGCTCTATGATCTTTGAGTGGTTCGGGAACAGCCTGAAGATGCCGTTCACTTTCCTCGTTGCATCACCAATGTTGATGCAGGCGATCCCCCCGGGGATAAGTACCCTATAAAGCTCCTTCCAGACCGGGAGGAGGGCTTCGTGCATCAGTTCGTAGATTTGATACACAGTCCTTTCTTTCTCATCTTTAACCTGCTTGAGATCCTCCCACTTTTTTCTTATGCGCTCATCAAGGCTTTTAAAGAGGTCATCCCAGATTTGGATCATCGGGTATGGAGGGGATGTTACAACTAAGTGAACACTCTCATCTTCAATTTCATCCATGTGCCTTGAGTCTCCAAAAATAATCTTGTGTGTGGTCTTTATGGCTGGAATTTTCATTCTTCACCCTCCGAAATCTCCCTTTTCACGATAGCGGACATAATGGACTTCTCCGACAGCCAGGCCAAGACGATGTTCCTTATTAAGTCGGCGTCGCCTTCTCCCATTTTGCCCTTTAGCTTCTGCAAAATCTCCCACTGCTCATCGGTGAACGTTACCTGAATCCTCTTACTCATATGACACACCCAAAACACATTTAATACACATCATACTCATACTAAAGTTTTTGCCCTGTGGATGCATTGAAGCGAGGGCCTTTCCGCCTCCTCATAGGCTCGGGCCTTCTTGAAGAACTTTCGCAGGTGGGGGTAAGTTACCATAAGCTGAACTTTTCTGGCCGGGGTCCCCATGTTATCACCACCCTTCTATTGTTGGCGTGAATTAAATAATTTCCGGAGCCTCCCCATGAGTTTTCCTCCTACTGACTCTTCAATATTCTCAACGAAACGCCCTCTATCCCGCTCAGTTTCTCTTCCAGAGAGGGCAAAAGATGCCGAGGAGCTCCAGCGGCTCAAGGCACGGGCAGTCCACAGAGTACTCGAGTGGGTTCCCGGGCAGTTCGATTCTCAGGGATAAACCCTTTCCAGTCCTCGCGACTTCAAACGGCACGGAGCACCCCTTTAGAACCATCCTGCCCCTCATGGTCATCAGCAGAGCCATAGGGATACTGGAGAAAAAGGTTTCCAAAACGGGAGGTTTGAAACCGGACGTTAAAGGAGTTTCTCCATGATAACTGCCCTTTCAGAGTAGCCCTTCTCAGAGTACCACTTCCTCGCGGGGTTGTCCAGCTCAACGCGGAGGCAGACTTTCTTGCCCTTGGATGGGGTTTATTCTGGTTCAAAAAACGCTTCAATCCTTGAAATCCATGGGAACGGGGAGAGCAACGTTGGTCATGATAAGAAAAGCTTTTAAACCTCTCATCAGCCTAATGAATGCCCCTCATTGGGGGGAGGTGAGGTGGTAGGCATGTACTGCCCGCCCAGGAAGAAGGCCCGGCCAGGGAGAGAGGTCGAAGAGGAAGAGGGGGATTTTGAGCCCCTAGACGCCGTTGAGGAGGCCTACGAGGACTGGGACGAGGAAGAGGGGTGGGACGAAGAGGAAGAAGAGTGGGAGGACGAGGAAGACTACGACGAGGACTGGGATGACGAAGACTGAAATCCTCCCACT
>NZ_JALXBJ010000091.1 GCF_026991495.1 Thermococcus sp.
TCCGTTTCAATTCTCTCAGAGTCTTATTGCAACCTTTCCTCGTCCGCTTTCCAGGCTTCATCAGTCGAAGTTTCAATTCTCTCAGAGTCTTATTGCAACCTTAATGGTTACCTGCGCCATACACTAACCCACCTCGTTTCAATTCTCTCAGAGTCTTATTGCAACACGGCTTCAACCTTCAGAACTTCCCGATTGAAGTTCGTTTCAATTCTCTCAGAGTCTTATTGCAACACATATAGAGTGTTCCGTTCTCGTCAATCCCGATTGCGTTTCAATTCTCTCAGAGTCTTATTGCAACACCCAATCAAAAGCCCAGCTACCGCCGCCCGGTATAAGTTTCAATTCTCTCAGAGTCTTATTGCAACGCCCGAAACACTCAAAACCTCCGTTCCATTCACAAAGTTTCAATTCTCTCAGAGTCTTATTGCAACTCGCTCGTGTTAATCTTAGCGCTGTTTGTCCCATTGTTTCAATTCTCTCAGAGTCTTATTGCAACTTTTTCCGCATACGCTCCTCAAGAACTGCAAGAATCGCGTTTCAATTCTCTCAGAGTCTTATTGCAACAGGGCGGCTTTTTCCTCCTTTCGCCCTACAAGACAGTAAGAACCCTCGGATCTTATAAGCTTTTCCTCGGAGGGGTCTTAAACAGGCCCTGAGAAAGGTTTAATCCGGGGACGTCTGAGGCGTTAACCGGTGGGCTGGCTTCCAAGAGTACCGCCCCATCCTAATGGGCATCCATGTACATGAAACTTCCGGAGACTCCATCGGGCTTTGATTAGCGACCAATCCATTTTGGAACCCTGAGATCTTTAAAGGGGCTGTTACGTTCGGATTTGGGGAGTCTTCAGCTTCCTCCCGTCCCGTTCCCCATTTTCGGAAAATTTTCGTTACAAATTCAATTTAAATCGTGACTTAATGTTAAATACTAACTTTCAGTTGTTAAAGAGTTCCAGAGAGCTGTCTGCAGGCGGATTGAAGAGAGGGGGCGTTAAAGAGTGTTTTGGGAGAAAAGAAAGAGCCACGGCGTGATAAACTGCATGGGGCAGCTTAAGCCGGCTCGACTACAACATCCTTTTCCCCACCGTTCTCAACCTCATGGATCCTCCCTCCCTTCATAACCTCTCTGATGGCTAAGATCAGCAGGGCGAGGAGCAGAAATATGGCGGCCGAGGTTCCGAAGAGCACCTCGTAGGCTTTTGTGGTCGGAATCTTAATCTTGACCCAAGGGGGAGCCGCTGGCGGGTGGAAGAGGATGTAGTAGGTGCTCATGATCGTGCCAGCGATGGCCGGCCCCCAGGTCGAGCCGAAGTTCCTGAAGAGGCTGTTCGCTCCTGTTGCGACACCCATAACCCTCGGCGGAACCGAGAAGACGAGCACGTTGATTAGGGAGATGTTCATCAGCGTTATTCCCGTCCCGACGGTGGTTATGAGCCCCACGAAGGCCCAGAGATGAGTTGGTGGGAGCTGGGGGGCGTACTTCGACAGGATCCCTAAGCCGACGGCGGCGGTGAGTGCACCGGTTAAGGCGACGGGCTTTGCACCGACCTTCGGCATGATCTTTCCGGCTATTGGAGCGACGATTAGCATCACGAGGGCCATCGGCGTCATCAGGATACCGCTCTGGAGGATGGTCTTCCCGAAGCCGAATGGTGGCTTCATCTGGAAGATGTAGGTGTTCGCCTGGCTCATCATCGAAATGCCGAAGGCCGCGAAGGTTATCCCGATGTTGACTATTGCCGGGTTTTTAGCGGTTATTATGCCGAGCGGGATTATCGGGTTCTCAACCTTCCTCTCCCAGACCCCCAGGAGGACCGTTCCAAAGAGGGCCACCGCGAAGAGCGCCAGGGTCTCCTTGGCAGTCCAGCCGACGTTCGGCGCCCTCGTAACGGCCACAAGGGCCGGGACAACAGCTACCGTCAGGAGAACGGCCCCAATCCAGTCAACCTTTCCGGGGTTTATGTAACGACTTTCTCTAAGCACTTTCCACGCGAGGAGGAACATGAGGACCGCGAACGGCGCGGCCGAGTGGTAAGTCCAGCGCCAGCCCCAGTTCTGGGTAACCCACGCGCCGAGAGGTAGGGCGATGACCATACCGACCGCGAACATCGCGCTTATCATTCCCTGAACCTGTGGCACCATCTCGGGCGGGAACTCCTCCCTAACGAGGGCAAACGCCAGTGGGAATATCGCCATTCCAAAGCCCTGAACGGCTCTCGTCACGAGGAGCCACTGGAAGCTCGGTGCGAAGCCGTTCAAGCTAACGCCGGTGGTGTAGAAGGCCAACGCGATGAGAAACATCTTCTTTTTCCCGTACATGTCGCCGAGCTTTCCAAACAGGGCAACGCTCACCGTTCCAACGAGGAGGTAGATTGTGAGAATCCAGCTGACGTCGTTCGGGTTTATCGCGAACTCCCTCTGGATCGTAGGTAGAGCGGGAGTCAGCATCGCCTCGGTGTACATGACGAGGAGCGGCAGAATGACGACGACGAGCATGGCCCTTTTTGCGTAGGTCAGGTCGTAGGTTTCACCGTTTCTCCCAACTATCATTTCTCTTCACCGATATGTCGAACGATATATCGCTTTATAAGCTTAGCGGTAGGGGTTATAAACTCACAGATAAAGTTCACACCATGCACCCCCTCCTCAGGAAAGCAATCAGGGAGCGCTTTGGGAAACTCAACAGACTTCAGCAGGATGCATTTAAGGAGGTCAGCGCCGGAAAGAGCGTTCTGGTTATAGCGCCAACTGGCTCGGGAAAGACGGAAGCGGCAGTCCTTCCGGTCTTCAACGAAATCCTTGAGGAGAACCTTAAGCCGATCTCAGCTCTATACATAGCCCCGCTCAAAGCCCTGAACAGGGATTTGCTCGACAGGCTCGAATGGTGGGGGAAAAGGCTGGGAATAAGCGTCGAGGTGAGGCACGGCGATACTTCAGCCTACAGGAAAGCGAAACAGGTCAAGAACCCTCCTCAAATGCTCATAATCACTCCCGAGACGCTCGGAGTTGTCCTAACTGTCAAGTCCCTCAGGAAGCACTTGGCTAACGTCAAGTTCGTTATAGTTGACGAGATAGTCGAGCTCGTGGACAACAAGCGCGGTGCTCAACTCCTCCTCAACCTTGAGCGTTTGGCGGAGATAGCTGGCTTCAAGAGGATTGGCATGACCGCGACGGTCGGCAACGAGGAGGAGGTGAGGGAGTGGCTCAAAGCGGACGTTATAGTGAAGCCCTCCTGGAAGAAGAGCTACCGCTTCCACGTTCTCTATCCAGAGCCAAGCGGAGAAGACGAGGAGCTCGCGAGAAAGCTGAGCCTCTCGCCGGAGATAGCGTCTCGCCTAAGGCTCCTCTGGGATATCGTCGAGAGGCACGGTAAGGCCCTCATATTCACCAACACGCGCCAGTTCGCCGAGATTTTAGCCCACCGGTTGAAGGCTTGGGGGAAGCCCGTGGAAGTCCACCACGGCTCCCTCGCCAAGGAGGCCAGGATAAGGGCAGAGAAAGCGCTCAAGGAGGGGAAAACCAAAGCGCTGATATGCACTTCCTCGATGGAGCTCGGCATAGACATTGGAGATGTAGACGTCGTTATTCAGTACATGAGCCCGCGCCAGGTTAATCGTCTGGTTCAGCGCGCCGGTAGAGCCAAGCACAGGATAGGCGAGGTGAGCGAGGCCTACATCATAGCGACGAACGTGGAGGACTACCTTCAGAGCCTGATCATAGCGAAGCATGCTTTGGAAGGCCGTTTTGAGGCCGTCGAGCCTATTGGAGGCCTTGACGTTTTGGCCCATTTCATAATCGGCCTCCTCATCGAGCATAAGAGGCTTCCCCGCGAGAGGCCCTACGAGATAGCTAAGAGGGCCTACGTTTACAGAGAGCTGAGCTGGGAGGACTACCTCGACGTCCTGAAGGTTTTGGAAGATTCAAGGCTCGTCGGCTACGATGAAGAAAAGGGCCTCCTCTACCTCAGGCGGGGGGCCTTCCAGTACTACTACGAGAACCTCTCCACGATACCGGACGAGGTCTCTTGGAGGGTCTTTGATGCAGGGAGCGGGCACGTCATAGGCAGGCTGGACGAAAGCTTCGTGATGGACCTTGAGGAGGGCATGGACTTCGTTATGAACGGCCGGAGCTGGATAGTGCTCAAGATTGAGGACGAGGCGAAACTTTTGAAGGTTCGCGAGAGCAAGAGCCTCGAAAGTGCGATACCGAGCTGGGAGGGCGAGATGATTCCCGTTCCCTTTGAGGTCGCCTTCTCCGTGGGCAGGCTGAAGAGGGAGCTAACTTTCGACTTTGAGAAGGCAAAGGGGCTTTTGGAGGGAGTTGAGTTCAGGGGGAACGAACTGGAAAGGGCCTTCAAGGAGATAAAGGACGAGCCCTTCTCAACCGACCGCGACATAGTCATCGAGAGCACTCCAAAAGCCCTGGTAATTCACGCGGATTTTGGCAACAGGGCCAACGAGGCCCTCGGTAGACTGGTGTACTCAATCCTGGCCCTCACCTACGGAAGGGTCTTCTCGATGAGGAGCCAGGCGCATGCCGTCGTTTTTAAAACGCCCTTCCAGGTGAATCCGAGCGAGGTGAAGCGTTACCTCTATCAGGAGCCCAAGATGCTGGAACCAATAGTCGCCCGCTCCCTCCGAGACTCCCACGCCTACCGCTGGAGGATGCTGAACGTCGCGAAGCGCTTCGGGGCCTTGAGGAGAGATGGAAGGATAAGGCGCGTTGAGAGGCTCTTCGAGGGTACGGTAATTGAGAGGGAAACCCTCAACGAGCTCTACCACGACAAGGTCGATGTGAGCAGGGGAAAGCTCGTCCTTGAGATGCTGAAAGCCGGTTCTCTCCGCGTGAAAACTGCCCTGAGGGGAGAGCCCTCAAAGTTGGCGAGGCTCAACATGACTGTTGGAGGCGAGTTCCTCCTGAGCGGGGCCCTTGAGAGGGACGAAATCCTTGAGCTCTTCCGGAAGAGGCTGCTCGACCAGGAGGTCGTTCTGGTATGCACCAACTGCGGCTGGCACTCGAAGACAAGGGTTTCGAGGCTGAGGGGCATAAGGGAGAGGAGATGCCCGCACTGCGGCTCGAAGATGCTTGCCGTTGCCCATCCTATCGATGCGGAGGAGTTCCTGCCGGTTTTGGAGAAGGTCAAGCGGGGAGAAGCGCTCGAAAGGAAGGAGGAGAGAAACTACAGAAAACTTCTGAAAGCGGCTGACCTGGTTGATTCCTACGGCTTCGAGGCGGTTTTGGCTCTGGCCAGCTACGGGACGGGGCCGGATACAGCGGCAAGGCTTCTGGGGCAGTATAAAGGGGACGCCCTTTTAGTGGCCCTCATGGAGCGCGAGAGGGTCTTCATAAGGACGAGGCGCTTCTGGGTGGATAAGAAGAGGGGGGAGGAAGCTCAGGCCCAGCACAAGTCTTAAATAGTTGCAGGACGATTAGTCTAATCATGGTGCAACAATTTGTGAACAGGCGGTATGAAATCGAAGCACTGAGAAGGGCTTTTGAAAGCAGAAAGGCCGAGTTAGTGGTGATCTACGGCAGGTGGAGGGTGGGTAAGACCTCCTTAGTTCTGAGGGCGTTTCAGAGTGTTCCACACATTTATTTCCTCGCCGACGAGAGGAGCGAAAAGGAGAACCTCTCCGAGTTCAGAAAAAAAGTTGGAGAGTTCTTTAAAGACCTCGCATTAACCCGCTCAGACCTTGGATGGGTCGAACTGTTTCAATACATTGCAGAGAGTGGAGAGAAGGTCGTCGTGATAGTGGATGAACTCCCATACCTCGTCTCGTCAAACCCGGCGTTCCCATCTCTCCTTCAGAAGGCTTGGGACCTCTATCTTCAGGACTCAGGGCTGAAGCTCGTACTCGTTGGCTCATCAATGGGCATGATGGAGAGGCTTTTGGGCCACGAAAGTCCGCTCTATAGGAGGCGGACGATGCAGCTTGAGGTGAAACCCCTGAGGTACTGGCATCTCCAGGAATTTCTTCCTGGCCACGGTTATGAAGACCTGCTGAGGGTCTACGGGGTCGCTGACGGGATCCCCCTCTATTTAAAGCAGTTCGATGAGAACCTGTCCTTCTGGGAAAACGTCGAGAAGCTGCTTCTGCGGAAGGAAAGCCCCCTCTACACTGAGGCAGAGTTCCTTTTGCGGCAGGAATTCAGGGAGCCCGCGCGGTACTTCTCGATACTCCGGGCAATAGCATTCGGCAAAACGAGCTTTGGGGAAATCGTGAACTTCACGGGCTTCGATAGGGGAACGGTCTCACGCTACTTAGACAACCTCTCGAGGATACGGGTGGTGGCTAAGATCTATCCAGCTTTCGAACCGGAGAAGAGGAGGAACATGCGGTACGAAATAACGGACAACTACTTCCGCTTCTGGTTCCGCTTCGTTTATCCAAACAGGGAGCGCATCGAGCGGGAGCTTTACGGGGAGGTTCTTCGGGATGTTAGGGAAAACTTTGACCACTACATGGGAAGGGTCTTTGAGAAGGCCGCGGAGGATTTCCTCTGGAGAAAGTTCGCCTTTGAGAGGGGCGGGAGGTGGTGGAGAAAGGGTGAAGAAATAGATTTCGTGGGGTTGAAAGGAAGCAGGGCCTATTTCTTCGAGGTAAAGTGGAGTTCCCTGAGGAAACGCGAGGCCGAGAAAGCCCTAAGGAGTCTTGAAGGAAAGAGCTGCTCAGTCAGGACTGGAGCCCCGGAAAAGGCCTTGGGTCTTGTCGCCAAGAACGTGGAAGACGCGGAAAAACTGAGGGAGGAGGGCTTCATCGTCTTTGAGCTGGGGGAGATGTTTTGATTCCCAGCTGGAATCCGAAAATCGTAAATACTAAAATGTCCAAGTTTGGTGGACAATCACCGGTGGTGGTCATCGTGTCGTACTGGGCGAAAACCTACGGACCTGGAAAAGCTAAGGCCGTCGCCCTTGATAAGAACGGGGATATTATTGTTGCCGGGGAAAGAGAAGGAAATGCCTTCGTTGCCCGCTTGGAGGGGGATGGAAAGGTCAAGTGGTTTAAGACTTACGGGGGAAGAAAATATGATGGCGCTAACGCGGTTGCTTTAGCTCAGAACGGTGACATTATCGTGGCCGGCTACACTGATAGCTTTGGCACTGGAGGCTATAACTTTTGGGTTCTCCGGCTTGATGCTGATGGTAATGTGAAGTGGCAGAAGACTTACGGAGGAGAGTATAGTGATGGTGCTAACGCGGTTGTGGTAGCGGATAATGGTGGCATTATCGTGGCCGGCTACAGTCAAAGCTTCGGCGCTGGGGGAGGTGTTTGGGTTCTCAGGCTTGACGCTAACGGTAACGTGAAGTGGCAGAAGACTTACGGGGGAAGCGATGATGATGAGGCTAATGCTGTTGCTATCGATGATAATGGTGACGTTGTCGTGGCCGGTTACACTCGGAGCTTCGGCTCTAGCGGTTATAACTTTTGGGTTCTCAGGCTTGATGCTAATGGTAACGTTAAATGGCAGAAGACTTATGGAGGGAGAAGAGATGATAAGGCTTACGCGGTTGCTTTAGCTCAGAACGGTGACGTTATCGTGGTAGGCTACACTAAAAGTTTCGGTGCTGGTGGCGCTGATGCTTGGGTTCTCAGGCTTGACGCTAACGGTAACGTGAAGTGGCAGAAGACTTACGGGGGAAGCGACTGGGATGAGGCTCACGCGGTTGCTTTAGCGCCTAACGGTGACATTATCGTGGCCGGCTACAGTCAAAGCTTCGGCGCTGGGGGAGGTGTTTGGGTTCTCCGCCTTCCGCCGGATGGGAACCTGCCGGGCTGTAACTTCTGCAAGGATTCAAACGCTCGGGTAATGAAAACGAACGCCAAAGTCCACAACACTCACTGCGAAGTCCTCTCAGGAGTGGGGAGATATATAGTATTGAACTCAAACGCCAGTATGAATCTCATCACGCCAAGTATCCAAACCCAATGTTACACCAAGTCTGAAGAAGTTAGAAGAATGGAAGGCCAGCTTCTATCGGCCATCACCCTCTCTATGCCTTCCATGACCGAGGGGATTGAAGTTCCCCTAAAACTCACCCTCACCAACGACCTCGCGGATTCTCTAGAGGTGATCCTTGATCTCTCTGGAAACAACTTCCTGAAGCTCGGAAAAACCAAACTCAAATTCCCGGAACTGAAGAAAGGACAGAAAGCAAGCAGAACAATAAAAATTCAGCCCTTAAAACCTGGTAACTTCAACCTCAAAATCAAGATTAAGGCAATCGTTAACGGCGTGACTCTTGAAACCGAGAAAACCATTCCAGTCAAGGTCGAGAGGCTGAACATTGAAGAAATCCTCCACGTTGCCGTTCCACAGCTCGTCGAGTCCATTGAGGCGCCACTAAAACTCACACTCACCAACAACCTCGCCGACTCCCTCAAGGTAACCCTCGACCTATCGGGAAACGAGTTCTTCGAGCTTGAGGAGGAAATCATTGAGTTCCCCGAGCTTAGGAAGGGGCAGGAAATAGCCAAGACTGTAATGGTAAAGCCCAAGTACGCCGGAAACTTCGACTTCAGGGTTAAGATCAAAGCCCTCGTAAACGGCATTGAACTCGAAGCCGAGAAGGTAATCCCCGTCGAGGTTGCCGAGAGAGCCGCAACTCCCCAAACATCCGTTACCCCTACGACACCAGTGATGCCCTCCCCTGCCACTCCTGTAACTCCCTCGGCTTCTTATCAGGCGGTTACTTCCTTCCCCGCAGAACTAACGAGCGTTTACGAGCCGATTGAAGAGCTCGGCAGGGGCGGCTTTGCGAGGGTCTTCAAAGCAAAGCGCAAGAGTGACGGTGAAATCGTCGCCGTAAAAATCCCCCTCAGTCTTGACCCCGTTACTGGCAAGTCCTTCTTAAAGGAGATCGAGAACTGGACGAAGCTCAAGCATCCGAACATCGTGAGGGTTTACGACTACAACATTCTTCCAGTTCCGTTCTTTGAGATGGAGTACTGTGAAAGCTCGCTGGAGAGGGTTCCAACGCCGATGAAAGCCAAGGAAGCTGCCCTGCTCGTCTTCAACATCGCTGAGGGGCTAAAGTACGCGCACTCTAAAGGAATCATCCACAGGGATTTAAAACCCAGCAACATCCTCCTCAAGAGCGGGATTCCTAAGATAAGCGACTGGGGACTGAGCAAAGTCCTCGGACAGAGCGGCACCACCACGACGAGCTTTACCGCCCTCTACGCGGCCCCGGAGCAGTTCAGCAGGTCGAAGTTCGGGCCAACGGACGAGAGAACCGACATATGGCAGTTAGGGGTTATTTTCTACCAGCTCGTGACGGGGAAGCTTCCATTTGAGAGCGAAGATCCCTTCGAGCTGATGTTCCTCATAATGAACGAGGAGCCAGCCAAACCGAGCGAACTGAACCCCGAAGCCGGGGAGGTGGAACCCATAATCCTCAGGATGCTCGCGAAGGAAAAGGAAAGCAGATATGAGAGCGCGGCGGAGCTCCAGAGCGACTTGGCCAGCTATCTCGGCATAGAGTTCCGGCGTGAGCTTAAGAGGAGCAGGACTATGGGAGACAGGCGTTTGATAGTGTACTACCTCGGAAACCTGCTTATAATGAGCGTGAAGATGGGGAACCTGAGCGGGGCTTACAAGTACGCAAGCGACTTCACGATGCTAACGGAGGGCGAGTTGAGGCGGGAGTTCGAAGCCCTGTCGGAGCAGTTCAGGCTCCGCCTTGAGGAGCGGCTTGAAGTGCCGGTGGAGCTGATAGAGAAAACGGACATCCTCGTGCACAAGGCGATGGTAAGGGTTCGCTAATGAGTCTTTATTTCTTTACATAAAAGGAAATA
>NZ_JALXBJ010000092.1 GCF_026991495.1 Thermococcus sp.
GCCCTTGATGCAGGGAGCGTATTCAGCAGGGCACTGGAGACAGCGTTCTGCTTCTTTAACTGCGAGCTCAAAGGTGTAACCTAAGTTAACCTCGTTGAAGTCATGAACCCTCTCCTCCGCGGGCCTCTCTATGGTCGGAACCCTCTCCTTGATGAGCTTCGGCTTCTTCCTCGCCATTTCACTCACTCCCCCTCAGGGACTTGAGGTACTCCTCAAGGGCCCTCCTCTCCATGTCGGCGTAGAAGCCGACCCTGTGGATGAGCTGATCCCAGTCAACCTTGTAGGCGTCAAATCCCGGGCCGTCTATGCAGGCGAACTTGACCTCACCGTCGTAGAGTATCCTGCACGAACCGCACATTCCGGTTCCGTCAACCATTATCGGGTGCAGGTCGGCTTCCATAGGTATGCCGTACTCCTTGACCACCTCAAAAACGGCCTTCTCGCCCCCGGCCGGCCCGACTATGAAGACAAGATCCCAGTGCTCGCCCTCAAGGAGCTCCCTAACCTTTGCAACGGCCCTTCTGACGAGCTCCTGGGCTATCTCGTTCATCCCCCAGCCGGGCTGGAGCTGGTAGCTCTCAACTATGTGCCTTGAGACAGACCTCTCGAAATCCTCCTTGAGGATCGTCATGGGCTCCGGGGTAACGTGGAGTGTTGTGACGTCGTTTCCAAACTCCTGCCAGGCCCTCGCTATCGGGAAGACCTCCACCATTCCGGTTATCAGGCCTATCGCGAGTATCCTGCCGAACTTCTTCATTGGCGCGGGGTTCCCGAGCGGTCCGGCGACGTTGAGGAGCTCATCACCGGGCCTCAGCTCGTTGGCCATCCTCATGGTTGTCTTTCCGCGGACGAAGGTAACGAGCTCTATCCACCCCTCCTCCCGATCCCACTTTATTGGAGTGAGGGGAATCCTCTCGCCCGTTGGGAAGGCCCTGATGATAACAAACTGGCCGGGCTGAACCTTCCTCGCCACGTGCGGCGCGTGCACCTTGTAGAGAACTTCGTTCATTGCAAGTTCCTTCTTATCGAGTATCTCGTAGCCCACAATGAACACCTCCGTTCGTGAGCTCAAACCTGAGCATCCACTGGGTAGTGAACCTTTGGTGTTTATAAATATGTGCCCAACCAAAGGTTCAAAACGTTGATGTACCTTCGCCGAACTTAAATGCCGGATAAAGATAGTTCACCGAAGGCCCAGCCGTGCTGAGTGAAGCCCCTTCGCAACCCATAGAGAAAGGAATGCAGGATAACACTGACCTGCCCATCAACCTGACTCAAAAACCACCCGGGACTTGCGCTTCCCTTCGGGACGTAACGTTATGCACTCACGGTGCCGTTAAACGGCCGCCCCTGTTCCGGCCCTCTCCTTAAAGCCCTGCAAGATCCTCTCCGCGAGCTGCCTCTTTTCACCAACATCGCTCTTCAGGAAGCGCTTAACCTCACTTATAAGGGGTGCCACGAGCTCGATTTCCTCCCCGGGGGCAGTGCTTATAATGGCCTCTATAGTCAGCAAGCCTTCAAACTCCAGGCCATTCCTGAGGTAGGAGGGAAGGGATGGAATAACCTCCATTGCAGCCTCCCGGTCCCACCTGTAAAGAAAGTAGTAGCTGAAAAACTCGAGGGCGGCGGCAACCTTGTCCAGCTCCCCGGACCGGTACCAGGATAAGAACTTCCCAACGATCTCATCCCGGAGATCGCTCTTCGCCGCAATGAGGGCGAGAGCCTTCCCGGCCTTTGCCCTGACCCACCTGTTTCTGCAGAGGGTGAGCTCAATCAGGTCATCCACAGCCGCACTCAGGATTTTCAGCCTCCGGCCGTCCAGCCTTTCGGCGAGCTTTGAGACGGCCCAGAGGGCGTCCATCTTCTCCACCTGATCGCTGCTCCTCAGCATGTGAACGAGTTCGAGCACAACCTCCGGCCTCTTAAAAGCTAACTCCTCGACGTCCTCTATCTCGCCCTTCCCTAAGGAGCGCCTCATGGCCCTGACCTCTCCCCCTCCAGCCGCCCTGCGAAGTATCCTCATGGCTTCCCTCTTGCGCGGTCTGAAGTTTTTAAGCGTAGGCGGCTGTAAAGTGCGCTCGGCAAGCTTTTCCGCGGGCGGGGAGGGGTAGTAAGGCTTTGGGACAACGCGCTCCCCTATCCTGAGGGTCTCCTCCATTCTCTCCAGAAGCTCAGAAAGCCATTTGAGGACGTAGGCGTCGCCAACCGCGAGGGCTAGATCTATCGCCTCGTAGAAGCGCTCGTTTATCAAAAGCCTCTGTATCCTCTCCTTAGCCGCCTCAGGGTTGTCCCGGTAGTACCTGTAAACCGCCTCCTCCATCTCCCCGAGTACCTGCTTTGCCCTCCACTTTAAGTCGGACTCCTTTCCCAAGGCTATGTTCTTAACAACGGTCAGGGCGTGGATGAACTCCTCAACGTAGTCCTCCCTGAGGGGCATACGAGAGATCTCGCTGAGCAAGTCAAAAGCCAAGTCTGCCACTACAGCATCCTTCTTTCCCATGGCCTCTTCGATTACGTGCGGAACCTCCTCAAGAACCCGCTTTATCAGGGAGAACCTCGTACCCTCCGCTGCGGTGAGCAGGAGCCTCAGGCCTAAGAGAGACCTTCTGAGATCCCTTGAAGTTATCATAGAAGTAAGCTCATCCAGAACATCCCTGCTGAGGATGTAAACCCTGAGAACGGAGGCGAGGGAGAAGAGCTCTATGAAGATGGGCCCGCTTTTGTCGGAGAACTCCTTCATAAGGTTTATGAGCTTTAGAAACGCCCCCTGAGAGAGCGGAAAGCCGTAAACGAGGGTCATCAGAACCCTTAGGGTGTTGAGGGCCACTACCTCACTGCCCTCCTTGGCAACGCTTATGAGATCGTCGAGAAACTCCTTGACGATGGCCTTCTTGCGGGAGGGTGGCAGGTTCCTCAGGATCTCCCTCAGGGCGCCAAGTGTCCTGATCCTCAGCCTCTCATCATTCTCCCCCAGAAGACTGAAGAGGGCTCTCAGCGCCTTCGGATCCTCCAGGGCCAGCTCTATGGCTCTCTTTACATCCCAGGACAGCAGGAGCTCCCTTAACATAAGGGAAGTTTCATCGCCCTCACTCATCACTTTGAGTTTCGGTTTTTATCTTATATAAGATTTTAGTCCCGCTCTTTACGGCCATATTTGATACGGATTTCAAACCTTAAGGGAAACCCCGTAGGGTTCGTCCTCGCTCCTCTCAACACCTTTTATCTCGTCGAACTCGTACTCCTCCCTGAGACCGAGGAGGAGCTCAAGCTCTGGCGGGGTGAGCACGGGCTTCCTCCAGTTCTCGTAGTCGTCTATGGGAACGCGGGGACAGGCGACGACAACGTAGGCGTCGAAGTCAAAACCCTCCAAAGCGGTGTAGACCACATTGTCCATCGCTATCAGCCTCGCGTACTTCCCGCTCTCACGCAGAAGCTTGAGCACGCGTACGGCCTCCCCGAGCCTGAGCTGACCCTTCTTGGTGCTCACGATGACGCCGAACTTCCTCGCGTCCACCGCCTTCGCTATCTGCGCCCAGCGCTTTCTGATGAGCCTCTCCGCCTCCTTATCCATCCAGAGGGCATCGCCCGAGTAGGGGTTGACAGCGAGGGTGGGCTTCTTTGTGGCGAGGGCCACTCCGAGGGGGTGGAAGTAGCCTGCGCCAACGAAGAGTATTCCCTCGGCGTCAACCCTCGCGGCGGAGAAGTTGCAGCCGAGAACCTGGCCGGGCCAGCTGACCCTCGAATCCCCCCTGCCAACGAGGACTTCAAAGCCCGCCCCCTCGAGGAACTCCCTCATCCGTCCGAGGTAGGTGATATGCTGGGCGGTCGTAACGAGGCCTATCCTCCCCCCGAGCTTTCTTATCTCGGACAGGTTCCTCTTGAGGGCTGGAACGGGATCGGCATCGGCAAAGGCCGGCACGAAGACCGTGGGCACCTCAAGGTGGAGCCTCATGTAACTGTGGCCGAGGTGAACGAGGGCATCGCAGCCGAGCATCTTGGCCTCCCTATCGGCCGGGTCGCAGGCCCCGTAGTTCACGTCCCCGCTTATTATCGCCTTGATCCCGTTCTCCTCAAGGAAGTCGGCCAGCCTCTGGGCCTCCTCCTTCAGTCCCTCCGGCGTCTGGATGAGCACCTTCCCCGCCCCAACCCTCCGGAGCGCCCGCAGAACGTCTCCCTCTAAAATCCTGTGCATCCAACCACCCCTATCAGGATAAACTGCCGTCGAAGCCTTCTATTCCAACGGATGTCCGTAGCAACCTCAAAGGCCTATTCGAAGAATGGCGGGCCGGGCGGGATTTGAACCCGCGACCTTCGGCTCCGGAGGCCGACGCCCCCTCCTGACTAGGCCACCGGCCCAACCCATCACTAAATCTCCCGGCGCTTTAAAAATCTAACCACCGGGGACACGCCCCGGGATGCCGGATGGATTGGCCAAACGCCGTATTAACGTTTATAAACATGCGTGCATAAGGTGGGACGCCGGTTGATTTTTAGAGGTGGGAGCATGAGACGGCTCGACCTAACGGAAAAGGATACTTCTAAGAGGATCACGATCTATTTTGAGGGAAAGCCATACGAAGCTTATGAAGGCGAGAAGTTTCCCGTTGCGATGCTCGCCAACGGCGTCTACTGGCTCACGACGAGCACCGAGGGAAGGAAGCGCGGGGCTTTTACCTTCGGCCCGCTGCCAGTCAAGGTTGACGGAGTCAAGAACGTCAACGGAAGGAAGCTCAAGATCAGGGACAGCATGAGGATCGAGAGGCAGCGCTACGACGAGTTCCAGGAGCAGGTGAAGATAGACGAGGGCAAGCCCGTTCTCCGCTACGTCGTCGATGTGGCAGTTATAGGCGCAGGCCCCGCTGGGCTGGGCGTCGTGGAAGAGATCGGGGGAAAGCTTACGGCTGCGCTGATCGAAGAGCGCACGTGGCTCGGCGGCGACATGTGGCTCAAGGGGGTTGAGCAGGAAGGCTTCGGAAACCCGAGGAAAGCGATAGAGAAGCTCACGAACTTCTCCGAGAACGTTAGGGTTTTCCTCAAGACAGCCGCCTTGGGCGTCTTTGACAAGGGCGAGTACTTCCTCGTTCCGGCGGTTAGAAACGACCAGCTGATAGAGTTCATGGCCAAGCGCGTTGTCTTAACGACGGGCGCGGTTGACTCAATAATGCTCTTCGAGAACAACGATTATCCAGGAGTCTTCAGGAGGGCCGATGCCCTCGAAGTGATGAACGTCTGGAACGTTGCCCCGGGGGAGAGAGTTGCCGTAACCGGAGCATTCCCGGAGGAAATAACCGCTGAACTCGACCGCTGGGGCATAGAGTACGTCGTGGTTCCAAATCCAAAGCGCGTCGAGGGGAAGGATAGAGTTGAGCGCCTCATCGATGAAAACGGCAACGTCTACGAGGTCGATGCCGTGATAATGGCCGACGGCAGGATTCCGGACATAAACCCAGTAACCCAAGCCGGGGGAAAGCTCCGCTTCAAGCGCGGCTACTACACGCCGATACTCGATGAGGAGCACAGGATAAGGGACGGGATCTACGCCGCCGGGAGCGCCGCCGGGATTAAGCCGCACTACGCGAACTACATCGAGGGCAAGCTGGTCGGGGCGTACATCCTGAGGGAGTTCGGCTTTGAGGCCGAGCCGTGCGTTTACAGTGAGAGGCTGAGGGAATACGAGCCCCTGAGCAGGCCGCGCCCGAGGTTCCCGCTCGACAGCTTTAACGCCGAGGACGTCCACATCTGCGGCTGCGACGTCTCCCTCAAGAAGGTGGACGACGTTGTCAAGAGCGGCATAACAGACCTCCAGATAATCAAGCGCTTAACCCACTTAGCCATGGGCTTCTGCCAGGGCCGCTTCTGCCTCTTCAACGGGGCTTTGCTCGTCTCGCAGAGGAGCGGGCTCCCCATGGACAGGCTCGACATACCGGTCGCGAGGCCGCCGATAAAGAACGTCAAGATGAAAGTGGTAGCCGGGAGGGAGTGAGGATGCCGACGAGGGTTCTCCCAGAAAAGAGCGAGGTAACGATCATCGGGGGCGGTATAGTTGGGGTAACGATAGCCCACGAGTTAGCCAAGCGTGGGGAAGAGGTTACGGTCATCGAGAAGCGCTTTATTGGTTCTGGCTCGACATTCCGCTGCGGAACAGGCATAAGACAGCAGTTCAACGACGAGGCAAACGTCCAGACGATGAAGCGCTCGGTGGAGCTTTGGAAGAAGTACAGCGAGGAGTACGGCTTTTCCTTCGAGCAAAGCGGCTACCTCTTCCTGCTCTACGATGACGATGAGGTTGAGACGTTTAAGAGAAACATCGCGATACAGAACCGCTTCGGCGTCCCCACGAGGCTCATAACACCGGAGGAAGCGAAGGAGATAGTTCCTCTGCTCGATATCAGCGAGGTCGTCGCCGCCTCCTGGAACCCCACAGATGGGAAGGCGAGCCCCTTCCAGTCCACGGCGGCGTTTGCACTGCACGCCGAGGAGTTCGGGGCTAAGTTAGTTGAGTACACCGAAGTGAAGGACTTCATCGTCGAGAACGGTGAGATAAAGGGCCTGAAGACTAACAGGGGCAAGATCAAGACTGGGACGGTCATCAACGCCACAAACGCCTGGGCAAAGCTCATAAACGCGATGGCCGGGATAAGGGCGATCCCGATAGAGCCCTACAAACACCAGGCCGTCATCACACAGCCGATAAAGAGGGGCTCGGTGAAGCCGATGGTGATCTCGTTCAAGTACGGCCACGCTTACCTCACCCAGACGGCCCACGGGGGCGTTATCGGCGGCGTTGGATATGAGTTAGGTCCAACCTACGACCTGAACCCGACCTATGAGTTCATGCGCGAGGTCAGCTACTACTTCACCAAGATAATCCCAGCGCTGAGAGAACTTCTCATCCTCAGGACTTGGGCCGGCTACTACGCCAAAACACCCGACAGCAACCCGGCGATAGGAAAGATAGAGGAGCTGAGCGACTACTACATAGCGGCTGGCTTTTCCGGCCACGGCTTCATGATGGCCCCTGCCGTTGCCGAGATGGTTGCTGATCTAATCACGAAGGGGAAGACAGACCTTCCGGCCTGGTGGTACGATCCGTACCGCTTCGAGAGGGGCGAGCTGCGCGGACAGGCGCTGCAGATGGGGTGAACCCTTAATTTCAATTTCTTTCTTAGCATTTCGACAGAAATTTTATAAGTTCCCTACCTTTCCCACAAGCGATGTCAGGGATGGAGCGAGTGGTTTTACAGGGAAAGCGTGAGAGGGCGTTGAAGTCCAAAAAACTCCGGGTTAGAAAGTGGAATACGCTCGTGTTCCTTGCGGCCATGTTTATAGCGAACATAGCATTCGGCATGGCGTTTCCTTACCTGAGCGTTTATATGAGACTTCTCGGTGCTGGAATGCTCACCGTCGGCTTGCTGAGTGTGGCATTCAACATAACGTCCATGGTCTTCCAGTATCCCTTCGGCTGGCTGTCGGACGCAAGTGGGAACAGAAAGGGATTCATAGCCTTCGGTCTCTTTTCCTTCGCGGTATTCTACTCCATGATGGCTTTTGTGAGTTCCCCTCTTGGCGTTCTGCTCTTTAGGACACTCCAAGGAGTTTTTGGCTCGGCCATGATGCCCGCTCACTCGGCCCTTATCTCGGAGCTTTCAACGAGAGCTGGCTCAATCTTTGGCCTGTTCAACTCGGTGGAGAACGCCGGTTTTATGGTCGGTAACTTTCTCGGCTCTGTAATAGTTAGCAACCTCGGTATACGGGGGCTTTTTCTGATCTCTGGGATTCTATTGGTAGCATCCTCTGGAATAGTCCTTCTAATCCGCGAGCGTCCAGCAGGGAGACGTTCCCTCCTCGGGATGATTCTCGTTCAGGAAGGCAGGGAGAGCTGGCTAACAACAGTTAAGGGCTCCGCATTCAAGAGGCTCATGCGCGGTCAGCTCGGTCTCTTCTACGTCACGGTCTTCCTTGTGATGGTCGCCAGCGGGCAGTTCTACAGCGTTTCCTCGGTTTACTTCAAGGAAGCCTTCGGCGGGTGGAGCGTTGGTGTTATCTTTGGGGTAGAGAGCCTCGCCGCGGCTTTAACCGGCTACTTCTTAGGGAAGCTGATAGATAGGTATGGGGCGAAAAGGTTCTATCTCGTTGCGATAGCGGGCTACAGCTTAGCTTTCTTGCTTTACGCTATCGTGAGAAACGTCTGGTTAGTCCTCGGGATAGCCTTTCTCTCTGGCCTCAAGTGGGTTATGACGATAAACTCAACCTCGGCCTACGTTGCTGAAAAGGTGAGCCCGGGAGAGAGGGCCCAGGGAATGGGTTTGCTGAACGCTATGATGAGCCTCGGCTGGGTTGTCGGCCCACTCATCGGAGGCTATCTCTCGGGGATAAGCTTTACCCTGAACTTCGTCAGCACTTTGATCCCCCTCGGACTGGCCTTCCTCCTGGCCCTCAGATTGGAGGGATAACCGCTACTCTCTTAAAATCCCAACACCCCAATAACATAGGTGATAGAATGTCCTTGGAGGAACTCTACTCGTACCTCAGGGATTACATGGACCCGGAGAGCGAAAAAGCCAGAAAAAGGTACAAGGCACTGAAGAACTTCTTCAACTGGACGGTCAAGAAAGCCCTCCTCCCCGATGGAAGAAGGCTAAGTGTACTCGACCTATGCGCCGGCACTGGGATAGCGGGTGCCGCCCTCTTGAAGGTTCTTAGGGAGTGGGGCGTCGAGGCCTCGCTTACCTTAGTGGACAAGCGAAAGGACGACATTCTGAAAGTTGAGGGCTGGCTCAACGGGGATGGAGAAGTGTACGGGGCCGTTATGGATTGCCTCGACGACCTGAGTAAGCTCGGGGAGTTCGACGTCGTTCTCCTGTGGGGCTCCACGATGCCGCACTTCGACCCATATCAGGCCGCGGATCTCTTCACCAACGTCTCAAGGGCTCTCACACCTTCAGGAGTCTTCATGATCGAGGAAATGGACCGCTTCGGTGCGTTCTTCTACAGAAGGGCATATCGAGAGGTAGTTCCTGAAGTCAAAGGTGAAGACTACACGGTGGTTTCCCTCGATGAGGGCTACGATCCGCTGAGGGGAGTCATTGTGAGGGGCTACTACCGGCTTCCCGGCTGGGAAAAGATAGGGGAGATAGAAACCCGCTACTGGGACTTGGCCGGGCTGGCTGGAATGGGAAAGCTCGTCTTCGAGGAAGCGAGGATAATACCGAGGAAAGAGCACGGCAATGCCGGGGTCGGCGACGTTCTCTACTTCAGGAACCCAAAGGTTCAGCGGGCGTAGTACCTCGGCCTGCGATCCTTGAAAATGTCGTTGTAGTCGTTGAGCCTTTTGTCCCGCGCAAGGGCCAAGTCAACGTCCGCAACACCTACCTCCTCCCCGCTCTCGCTCCCTTCCACGAGGGTCTCGGCTGAGGGGGAATTTATCTGACTCCTCCCAATGAACCTGAGCCCGCGCTCCTCCCCAACCCTGTCCGCGGTTATCGTGTAAACCCTGTTCTCCAGGGCCCTTATCGGCATGGCCCTTGGAGCATAGGGCATGACGAGGTTGGCCGGATGAGCTATTATCTCAGCTCCTTTCATGGCGAGCGTCCTGGCTGACTCCGGGAAGAACCAGTCAAAGCATATCATCACCCCGACCCGGGCGAAGCCGAGGTTGAAGACCTGGAAGCCGAGGTTCCCGGGTTCAAAAAACTCCTTCTCCCTCGCAAAGAGATGGATCTTGCGGTACTTGCCGACGTAGCCGTGGGGGCCAACAACAACCGCGGAGTTGTAGAGCCTTCCAAAGCCGTCCCTCTCAGCGGTTCCAGCAACTATGAATATCCCATGCTCCCTCGCCGTTCTCACCAAGAAAGATGTAGTGGCCCCACCGGGAACGAGTCCCGCCACCTCCTCGACCTCTTTCCTCTCATCAAAGTTGTAGCCTGTATCAAAGAGCTCGGGTAAAACTATCAGCCTCGCCCCCCTTTTTGAAGCTTCCCGTATGAGCTTCTCTGCACTTTTGTAGTTCCTCTCCGGCTTCAGGAGGACGGGCTTCATCTGCCCGAAGGCCACCTTAACCATTCCGTTCACCCTTTTACTCCTCCGCTTTTAGAGTAGATAAGCATTACCTTCGAGAACTCAAACAACAAACGCTTTTTCAGTGCTTCATCAATTTGTTCCCCTGTTTTTCAGTCCCATTCTATCCAATGCTTTTTGACCAACAACGCATTAGCCTGTTAAAAACCTTATAACCGCGTTAAAATGCAGAAAACCCCCATGGCCACTGATGAATTTCAAAGATTTGGAAATCCCGGAACGGCTTTGATAAAAGAGTTCATTCCCCTGGGTTCCCCTTCTGGGGATAGGAATGAGAAAACTTTAAAAATGCACCAGTGGACTCCCCACCGTCTGGAGGTGACGCTCATGAAGCGCAGACCGAGGAAATGGAAGAAGAAGGGAAGGATGAGATGGAAATGGATTAAGAAGAGGATCAGGAGGCTGAAGAGACAGCGCAGGAAGGAGCGCGGCCTCATCTGAAGCGGTGAACGGCATGGAACCGCGCCCTTTTGCGGATCTCTCTATTTTTCTCAGGACTTCACTCGGCAGAACCCTCGTTCTCGCCGACCCCCACATCGGCTTTGAGATATCAAGGGGCTTAAGGGTAAGGACGCACTACGAGGAAGAACTGGTATCCTTCATCAGGGACAGCGATCCAGACGCCCTTATCATCCTCGGGGACGTTAAGGAGCCCTTAGGAATGGGCACTGAGCTCAGAAGAATGCTCTCCGGCTTCTTCAGTGCAATAGGAGACAGGAAAATTTACATCACCAAGGGGAACCACGACGGCAGGATAGAAGGGGTTGCCGAGAGGTTTGGGGTCAAGGTGGTCCCCTATCTGCTCCTCGACGACCTGCTCTTTCTCCACGGTCACACCCTTCTCCCAGCCCTTGAGTTCAGGGAGGCCTTTCTCGGGCATATACACCCGGCCTACAGGGTGAAAGGAACGGGAAAGCTTACGAAGGTGTACCTGAGGGTTGGGAGGTTCCTCATCCTTCCAACGGTGAACCCCTATTTGGAGGGCTTTGACATAAAGCTTGGCATCGAAATGATCCCGTTTCTCAAAAAAGCTGAAGTTGGAGACGTGTTCCTGCCGGAGGGGATCTACATCGGCAGGGTCTCCTTCAAAAAAAGGGGTAAAAGCGGGGAACTGCGCCCCCACCGGGCCTAACCTCCCAAACACTTATTCCACACAGCAACCCATTATTTCACGAGTCCTTTGATATTCGAACCCCATTTATTCAAGCCAAGGGGAGGAGCCCGGCTAAGTACCGGACGCCCATTAGTTTGAGCTTGTTTGTGATTTGAGGCATTACTTACGGACTTATGGTAAATAGAATCCCCTATTTAAACCTTTTTATTGGGAGCCTTCAACTAAACCGACCGACCCTTGGGGGATTTCCAATCGTCAATGGAGAACTATCATCATAGAAGGGCAAGGTATGGGAAATAAGTGAAGGATTTTGATATTGCTTGGCATAACACCAGCGGCGGAATTTTTTGAAAAATTTTCGGCTCACTTTTGAAGTTCTTGTGCTCTTTTCGCCAGGTCCTGCAGTTGAGCGTCCACCGCCCTAAGGGCCTCCTGGGTTTTGGCTATGGCCTCGTCATAATCCCTGATCCTCTTGGAGAGGTACTCAACTGCATCGTCAAGGCTCTTCTGCACCGCGTATCCGGAGCCAACGCTCACTATCGCGTTTTCCTTGTCCACTATCAGCCCCCTGAGGAATGAGCCAGCCCCCAAGGGTATGAGCACCTCAGGCTTCTCCTCCTCCACGCCCTTGAGGGATTCAAGGGTCTCTTTAACGGCCGAGAATTCGTTCCTGCCCAAGGTTAGCAGCTCAAGGTTCTGGGAAAGGAGCTGTGCCTGAGCCTGGAGGAGCTGGTACTCGTAAGCGAGTTTTTCAAGCTTTTCATTTCTTTCAGCTCTTTCAGCCATTCCAACCACCGGGTAGAATAAGGGGGGCAGCTTTAAAGGCTTTCCGTACCCTTTCGCAGTTTGAATATGTCCACCCGGGTTATTATCCCAGTTATCCGGCCAGTCTTATCCTGAACCAGAACCGCCGGGTGCTCCTCAAGGAGGTATCTGACAACCGCTAAGTCCTCTTCCTCGTTCACTATCGGAAACGGCTCCTCCATTACCTCGACAACCTTCATGGAGTATATGTCCTCGTACTCAAGGCTCTTTCTGACGAGAGAACGCTCAGTTACGGAGCCGACAACCTTGTTCCCGCTTATAACCGGTATCTGGGAAATATTGTGGGAGTTCATGAGTCTTATGGCTTCTTCAACAGTCTGGTAGGGCTTAACGTAGATGACGGGTGAGGACATTACATCCCGGGCTCGCCTGGTGGCCCGCTTGCACTCTAAGAGGGCCTGGAGAATGCGGTTAAAGGTGGAGAGCCGGGGGTCAACCTTTCCAGCCTCCAGTTTGGCGATGTAAGCTTGGGTAACGCCCGCCCTCCTCGCGAGCTCCTCCTGCGTGATCCCCAACTCCCTCCGGATCCTCCTTATGATAGTGGGATCTATCGGGTGGGGAACGTGAACCGTAATGACCACCAGTTATATTTTTCAGCTGGGTTAATAAGCTTATCTCTATGAATGATCACAGGGTAGCCTTTTAAGTAAAGAGCGGTGAAACAGATATGTTATGATAGGAAAGCTCCCACTGTATTCAGCGATATTCCTGCTCCTGATGCTCATCACCTTTGGGTTAGCTATTCCCGGGATTACAGTAAATATCCAAGACATTGGTGAGGGTTCTTCCCAGGTCTATTCCCCCACAGGCTCGGGTGGCTTTTACTTCTGGGTTTACAGTTCAGGCACAATAGCGAACGTTACCCTAACATTCTCTACCAACTTAAGCTCCGGAACAACGGTTTTCGTCAAACTCTATAATTCTTCCGGGGATCTAATAGCACTCTGGAGCAGAAGCCTACAGAAGACCCTTCCGGCCCTTGAGGAGTTGAACGTTACCCCTAACTCTCAGGTCAACATAAACGACGTCTATAACATCCGGGTTGTTCTTAACTCTCCAGATTCAATATTCTCACCAGGTGAGATTAGTTTATCCGTGAAAAAAATAGGTGAGGGACTCTGGACCGGCGACCTCTGCAATCCCGTTGTGGTCTCAAATAGGGGGCAGGATGAGCTCGACAACTACACGGTCAGGATTACCCTGAACTCATCAACCCAGGTTCTCTGGAACTACATAAACTCCACCAACGTTTACTTCACAACAAACGCGGGCAGGCCCCTCTATTACTGGATTCAGGAACTCGACGCAAACAACGAACAGGGAATCATCTGGGTTAAGGTCAACTCGATAGCCGCGGGGGAAAACACGACCGTCTGCATGCACTACGGGGGTACGAACCCTTACAGCTCATACAACGACCCCGAGAAAACGTTTCTGTTTTTTGACGATTTCACTGGCACTTCTGTAAATCAGAGCAAGTGGAACATCCACGGAACTCCAACCGTGAACGGGGGAATCCTCTCAATGAGCGGATATTACCAGGTTGGAAACAGCATCTATGGAAACGCCACATGGCTGTGGACAAAGCTCAATCTTCCAACCTCCTATGAGGTCATACTCAACGCAAGCCTTTCTTATCCAGACAGGACTATCTCCCAAAATAATCCGTATGCATTCGTTCCAGGCCCCTTTTATACCGTCTTCATAAACAGCTCCGGTGAGGGGTATGGTGAAACCATTGAGTATTACACTTATTATTATTTCGGAATATTCCCCATAACACAGACGTATGATGCCCTTACAAAAAGGAGCGTGGTAAACGGCAGCGGAACCGTTTTAGCGAACGTAACCAACGTGTACAGCCTTAACTCATGGCATACCTTCCAGATCTATGTAAACTCAAACGGGACGGTCGAGGTATACCAAGACGGCTCTAAAATGGTCTGGTACACTCTCCCCCAGTCTGCAGTGCTCAGCGGACCCTTCGCAATCGGTCAGATAACCGGCAATACTCCAAGCGAGTACGACTGGGTGGCAATAAGGAAACATTACTCCCCCGAGCCCTCCGTTAAGGTTGGCCACTGGTACGGTTCCCTCCAGTTCTATCCCCAGCCCCCGGAGGGTTAGCCCAGCGGTCATGCATGGAAAGACTTGGCATACCACTCCACAGTCTTCTCCAGCCCCTCCTCCAGCGACCACTCGGGTTCGAAGCCCAGCTTTTTGATCTCGCTTATGTCCGCGAGGCTGTGCCTTATGTCGCCGGGCCTCGGCTTGTCGAAGATTATCGAGCTCGTCGTTCCCGTTATCTCGATTACCTTCATCGCCAGCTCAAGGATGCTCGTCTTTCTTCCTGTGGCAACGTTGAAAACCCCCCCGTTCGCCCTCCTGCTCTCGGCAACGAGAATGTTCGCCTTAACCACATCCTTAACGTAGATGAAGTCCCTGGTTTGCTTTCCGTCGCCGAAGATGACGAGGGGCTCTCCAGCCAAGGCGCGGTTGATGAAGATGCTTATAACGCCAGCGTACTGGTTAAACCCTTGCCTCGGGCCGAAGACATTGAAGTAGCGGAGTGCAACGAGGGGCAGACCATAAAGCTCCTGGTAAACGCGGAGGTACTCCTCGCCGGTGGCTTTTGTCACACCGTAGGGCGAGAGCGGTTTCGGCCTCTCAGTTTCTTTGAGCGGAAGGTTCGGGTTGTCGCCGTAGACAGCTGCCGAGGAGGCAAAAATAAGCTTCCCGTGGCCTTCAAGCAGGGCCTTGAGAATGTTGAGCGTGCCGATTACGTTTACCTCCTCGGTAAAGGCCGGGTCTCGGATGCTCTCGACGACGCTCACCTGAGCCGCCTCGTGGAAGACGTAGTCCGCGTTGCCTATCAGCTCGGCTATGCTCTGGTAGTCCCTTATGTCGGCCTTTACGAGCTTCGCCCCGGGCGGGACGTTCTCCTCCTTTCCGGTGTAGAGGTTGTCGATTATGATTACCTCGTTGTCCTTGACGAGTTCCCAGGCTATGTGGGAGCCTATGAAGCCAGCACCGCCGGTAACGACTACCAGCTTGTTTTTCACCTTAATCCCCCACCTTTGGTTTTTGTCACGGGTTTTAACCTTTTGGAATCAAAGGGGCATTGTTTTGACATTTTTATGCCAAGCTCGAAACCGTTATAAACCCCCTCTTGACTTAAACATGGGTAAGAGCCATGCCGAGCTACATCGTCGTTGGCGGTCAGTGGGGTGACGAGGGTAAGGGCTCAATAATAGCCTACCTTGCCCTCAAGGATGAGCCGGATTTAATAGCACGCGGTGGAGTCGGAACCAACGCGGGCCACAGCGTTTTTATAAACAGCAGGAAGTACGCGGTGAGGCAGCTTCCAACGGGCTTCGCACAGAGGAAAGCGAGGCTTCTCGTCGGTGCCGGCGTTCTCGTTGATCCCGAGGTTTTCTTCCACGAGCTTGAGCACCTCAAGGACTTCAACGTTGCGGAGAGGGTTGGAATTGACCACCGCTGTGCGATAATAGAGGAGAGGCACAAACAGCTCGACATGACTAATGGCTATCTCCACGGGAAGATAGGGACAACTGGAAGTGGCTGCGGGCCGGCGAATGCGGACAGAGCCATGAGAAGGGCAAAGCTCGCGAGGGACATTAAGGAACTCGAACCATACCTAACTGACGTTGCCGCTGAAGTCAATGACGCCCTCGACGATGGCGAGCTCGTTCTCGTTGAGGGGACTCAGGGCTTTGGGCTGAGCCTCTACTACGGAACCTATCCCTACGTGACCTCGAAAGACACGACAGCCTCTGCCATAGCGAGCGACGTCGGAATTGGCCCCACGAGGGTTGACGACGTTATAGTCGTCTTCAAGAGCTTTCCGACGCGCGTAGGTGCCGGGCCGTTTCCTACGGAGATGAGTCGAGAGGAGGCTGAAAGACTCGGCTTAATCGAGTATGGAACCGTAACCGGGAGGAGGAGGCGCGTCGGCTGGTTCGACTTCGACTTTGCCCGCTACTCCGCCAAGCTAAACGGGGCGACGATGCTGGCTTTGACCATGCTCGATAAGTACGACAGAGAGGCCTTCGGCGTTACAGACTACGACAAGCTCCCGAGGAAAGCCAGAGAGTTCGTGGAAGAAATAGAGGAGCGCGTTGGAGTTCCCGTGGCGTTAATCAAGACCGGCCCGGAGCTGGAGCACATAATAGACAGAAGGGGAAACGTCTAAAAGCTTAGAGGTAGTGGGACTCCAGCTGACGGAGCTTCAGCTTTGAGGCAAAGCCGCTCTGAACGAAGTCGCTCTCAAGCAGTCTACCATCCCTGAGGTCGTATCTACCAAAGTACGTCCCCTTTTTCCCAACCGCTTTAATACCCGCCACGTCTTTTCCGAGATCCAGGATTATCCTCTTGACCCTGCCTTCATCCTGGTATTTTTCGCGGATAAACTCCTCGAAGAGGTCAACGAGGGCTTTCTCAGTGTACTTCGTCTCCAAAGAGAGAACCCTTCCGTCCCTCCGGTGAACCAAGACCCTGCCCCATACCCGGGAACCTGTGAAGTGAACCTCCCAGTTCTCACCGAGCTTCAGGCCCTCCACAGCCGCCTTTGGCTCAAGGCTCCCTATAGCCTTTAACGCAATTTCCTCCACTATCTGACCCTTGAGGAAGCGGTCGCGCTCCTCAACCCTGCCGTCTCTTGATACAAAGGCCTTGATGATCTCCCTTTCCCCCTCAAGGGTCAGGAGGTATCCCGATTCCCTTTCGTCCACGAAGACCGCCTTAAAGCCCCCGTACTCACCCAAGGCAAGCGAAACCGCGGCATCCCTTCCAACTGCAACCTCCTCCTCGACGATGTCCCCGTGCATTCCGTCCATCTTCACCCTTACAGTAACGTCGCCGATGCCGCCGGTGCATTCAACGAAGCGGTGCATTTTCACGGTGCAGGTGAAGTTTTCGGGCTCTCCCTCAAGGCCCAGACTGGAGAGGATCTCCCCCATCCTTGCTGTGGGCATCTGAAGTTCCCTGTCAACTTCGATGCCCCTACCGAGGGAATCCACCCTCAGTACGAGGATCTTTTCCGGGAGGAAGAGGTCTACTATCGCCCCCTCCTGAATCCTTTCAAGGCCCAGTAGGGAGCCATCAGGGTACTTTTTGAGAACGAGGGAGAGGAGAACCTCCTCCCTGAGGGAGGCCTTGAGCTCCTCCACAGCACCCGTGTAGGCGTTGACCCTCGCCGAGAAGAGGTACTTATCCGTAAAGCCCCTCGTAAGAAAGTACCTGCCCCGCCTTGCGAGCTCTATCCCCGCAGGGGCTTCTCCAAGGGAGTCCTGGATGGCACGGATTACCTCCCTCTTGATGAGCTCCCCTGCCAGGGGCTCAGCCTCGGCCTCCACCCTGCCGCTCGAAAGGTCGAGGGAGGCCTTAAGGTTGTTGATGCCCATTTTAAGCGTCATCTCAGCCCTGATGGGTTTGTAAGCCCTCCTCACCCCCGTCACCTTGAGGCCGAGAAGACCCCTTTCCTTGGAGGCCTCAAGGAAAACCCCCTCAGGATCGGGGAAATCTTCAACCTCCACACTGCTGGCCCTGACCGTAGCCACGTCCTCAAGGAGGAGCCTCATAAGGAGCCCCCTGTAATGGGACTTCTCCGCATCCAACACTACAGAGCCATCAGCGATGAGCCCCCTTGAGGAACTGCCATCCTCCGCGGCCCACGAAACAATATAAACAGGGCGCAGGAAAAGTTTAATGGCCTCTAACTGAAGGGTGGAGGCACCGAACCTGTACGCCGCCACCTTTCTGACCTCTTCAACGGTTTTGGCGAGGTTGAACTCGCCCACGAGGGGGCCATCTAAAACGAACTCAGTGACGCTCTCGGGGGGAAGCTTTTCGGGCTTCAACGACTCAGGTGGCTCGATGGCCGCCCTGTTGAAGGCCTCTGCAAGCCAGGAGCCGCCCCTCACTTCCACACCTTCAATTTTGACCTCGCCATCCAACGATATGAGATATGCCCTTCCCTCCCCTCTCAGGATGGATGAGAGCCATTCCTCATCTGCTTCTCCCCAGAGAACCGCGATGGTGAGCTGCTCCCTCCCTAAGAAGGGATCTTCCTTGCCCCCTCTGATCATTACAACCCGTGAGGAGCCTTTCCGACGGTACTCCCTGCTCTCCTCCGAGAAGCCGGCCCTCCTGAGGATCTCGGATATCCCCTCAACTATGAAATCCTCGGGCGCGAGTTTTATCATTGAGGAATCCCAGACCATTGCGCATCCCATATTAACGGCCGCATCTCAGGAATAAATACCTTGCTGAGCACAAAAAACGGAGGAAAGCTGATAAAGGGCAGGATGGAACGCTAAAAGATTCTCTCAATACCGGTGGGTAACATTCTACTCTCACTTTCCTCGGAGCCCTCGACCCGGCCCACCGGGAGAACCTCGAAGGATGCCTCTTCAACAACGTCCCTGCGCATGGGGATGTCGAGGATGAGCCTTATCCCGTACCGCCCGTGCCCTATCAGGTACTCCCCTAAGCCGAAGAGCCTCCTGAACTCCCTCGGCGAGAAGCCCTGAACCGTCACTATAACGTTCCTTTTACCCCTCTTCAGCCATTTGAAGGGATTGAAGGAGAAAGTGTAGTTAAGGCCCGCGGCTATCCTAAAGTGGTTGGAGGGGTAGTCCATGTGGTACAGTTCTACCCTGCTCCTCTTAGCTTTTCCAAGGGAGGAGCTCACCTTCCCCTCAAGGACGCTTCCCTTTCCTTCGAAGGTCAGAGTAGCGTAGTCGTCGCCGTAGGTTGCGGTTAAGGTTCCGCCCCCCTCAACGGTTCCCCGGGGGTCAAGGGCCATGACGATGACCCCATCATATTTGCCACCCAATCTAACGGCCGGGGCGGAGATGTAGCCCTCGTCGTTGCGCTTCACACTGACCACGAACTTCCCGGAGGGAAGCGGAATCCTTGAGGCCCTGCCCTTCTCGTTTCCATGAAACTTCGACTGCACACGGTACGTCCTGTTCCTTCCCGAGCTGCTCCAGTAGCCCTTAGCGGAGTACACCCCGGTTTCGTAGTCAACCTCCTCCTGGAGGTAGATCCCATCGTCTCCTATCTGGGCTTCTGAAAGGAAGGTCTCAAGGTGGGCAAGGCGGCGCCTGACGATGGCTAAACCGATAACGAAAGAAGCAACAATGAAGACCGCTGTGATCCCAAGCGCCAGGGGAACGTTCTGGGAGATGTGAAGGGCTATCTCAAGTCCCTTGTAGACAAATATCCCCGCAACGGCACCAATTGTCAGGGCAGCCCCTATGATGTTGCCCTTTGAGGGCTTTCCCACAAGCACCTCCACCATCTTTAAGACCTCCGGAGGAGCCAATCAACAACAACCCTGTGGAACTCATCCCCCCACTCCGGGTCTTCAAATATCTCATGGTAGGCTCCGGGGAACTCCTTCAGTTCTTTGTCTTTTACCTTAAGCTCCTCGAAGAGCCTTTTAGAGCCTTCGGGAGGGGTTATAACATCCCCAGTTCCCACGAGAAGCAGAACCGGTACCTTTATCTTTCCTGCCTCCCTATGAGCTTTCTCCATGTTCTCGAAGATGCTCCTCCCGAGCTTCGCAGAAACCCTGTCGTGGACGAGGGAATCTTTGATGTAAGCCTTTACTGCCTCCGGGTTCCTTGAGAGGAGCTCGGGCTTTATGCCGTTTGACAGCGTTAGACCAGGCGCTACTCTGCCGAGGAACTTCGCGAGGGCAACCATAAAACCCGGCGTTTTGGGGCTCTTCGCGAGGGCCGGTGAAGAAGCTATAACGCCCCTAATCCTGTCTGGCCTCGTCTCGGCGTACCTTACAACCGTCAAACCGCCGAGGCTGTGCCCGAGGAGGAAGGGCTTCTCATTTAATTCTTCAATTATGGAATCAATTATTTCCATGGCCTCTTCGACGCTCGTGTGCCCCCTCTTTCCTTGGCTCTTCCCGTGACCGGGCCAGTCGAAGGTGTAAACTGCAAAGCCGTTTTTGTTAAGCATTTCTATCAGTTTCCCATAGCGTCCGCTGTGTTCCCCGAGGCCGTGAACCAAGACGACCCAGCCCCTCTCCGGCCTTCCAAACTTGGCCCTGTAAACCTCCATAGTCAAC
Organism: Thermococcus sp.; assembly: GCF_026991495.1. Taxonomy (GTDB): domain Archaea; phylum Methanobacteriota_B; class Thermococci; order Thermococcales; family Thermococcaceae; genus Thermococcus. The sequence continues at coordinate 20,124 of NZ_JALXBJ010000092.1, forward strand.
CCTCCAGCCAGGGCCCCTTATGGGAGTCCCTCGGAGTGGCTATCCGTTCCTTGGGGCCCACCTTAAGGCGGACGCTAACCAAAGTATTACCAAGTATAACTTGGACTTTAGCCGATAAAAGGATTGCGAGAAAGCAAGAAAATCAGGAGGAGAATGGGTTCTCCTTGAGCTTCTCGTTGACGAAGTTCACCACGTGCTCAACGTCCCCCCTTATGGTGTCTATGTCTGGCTTCATGAAGACGTAGAAGACGTTCGTGCTCGGCGTCAGGGAGACGTGCTTGACGTTGCCAACTTTCTGGAACCCAGCTAAGAACTCCCGGAGCAGCTCTGCATCGCGCCTCTTCTCAAAGAGGAGCTCGTACCTCTTCCCGTCTACCTCCACCTCGTCCCTCTGGAGCAGGGGCTCGTTCTCTATGTTGGGCCTGAGGCGGTAGTAGCCCTTCTGGATGATGTGTGCCTCACGCTTTATGGTGGAGTAGGGCCTGGCAACGATGAAGAGCTTGTCATGCCTGCTCGTCAGGAGGGAGATCGGGAAGTAGAGGAGGCTGTGCCTCGGGAGCAGCGTCAGCGTGTACTCGAACTTCCTGAGATTGTCCCTCTCAATCTTGTACTGGGCCCTGAAGCCTATGTAGCCTCCGAGCCAGACGTAGTCCTTGTCCTTGGGCTTCACGACCTCTTCAATAGCCCTGAGGTAGTAGTCCATAAGCTGAAGGTTCAGCTTCCTTCCCTTGTAGAACTGGTATGAGGCCGCACCGGCCAGGATCATAAGCGCCAGCAGCAGCTCCGAGGTAAGACTTATGTTGAAGTTCATACCCCATCCTCCTCTATTGGGTAGTACCTCTGAAGGGAGGCGTCATCAACTATCTCAAAGTATCCAAGCCTGTCCTCTAAAACCTTTACCATGTCGCGGATTATCCTCGCCTGAACGGCCCAGTTGACTGCCATCGAAAACGGGTGGGCCGGGGTGTTCCTGAGGAACGCGACGTATATCCTCACGACTTTCTCCTCCTCATCAACTTCGACCTTGCTGACGAGGCCCTCGCTGACTATGTCCATGTTGGTTATCGGGTTCTCGACCTTCCTCAGCAGGTCAAGTATCTCCTCGGCTCTCAAGTACCAAACCTCCGAGCTTCCTGAGCCACTCCATTCCCCTCGGCTCCTCCTCAAACATGGGGATCTCAACCCTGTCCATCCCGCTGAAGCTCTCCCTGACCTTTTCGAGAACCTTCCTCTGGGCCTCGATCTTGACCCTGAGCTTGGGGATATCCTCTTCGAGCTCAATGACCTTGTTGATCACCACGAGCTTCATCGGAATCTTGAACTTCTTCAGCGTTTCGTACGCCCGCTCAGTTTCGTAGAGGGGGAGCATCTCAGGGTTCATAACGGCAACGACGCTCGTTCTGTCGGGATCTGTGACTATGGAGTTGACGAACTCTATCTCCTCCCTGTAGGCCTTTAGTTCCTTCATAACCGGATCCTCCTCGGCCCTGCTCGGAAGAACCATCTCCTTCCCATCGACGATGAACTTCCTCTGACCCTGAACCTTCTCTATCATCCTCCTCCTGTCGAGGATCTTCGCCCTGAGTTCCGAGAGCTTCTCAACCCACAGCAGGGACACCCTCGGTAGGGCGAGAACCCTGAGGGTGAGGCCGGTCGGCGGCGTGTCGAAGACTATGACGTCCCACTCGTTCCCCCCCTTCAGGATGTCCCTTATCGCCTCCAAGGTCGCGTATTCCTCTATGCCCGGCGAAAAGCTGAGGACTTCGAAGTACTTCTCAAGGTTTATCACCGTCAGGTAGCGGTACATGTTCCTCATTCTGTCCTCAAGGTGCTTGAGGTAGCTCTTTATCAGCTTCTCCATATCGAGCTCCATCGCGTAGAGGTTCTCCTCAAGCTGCCTCGGCCTGTCGTTCAGCTCGGTCATGAAGACGTCCCCGAGGTTGTGGGCCGGGTCGAGGGAGACTATAAGGGTCCTGTAGCCCCTTTCGGCGAGGGCTACCGAGAGCGAGGCCGACGTCGTTGTCTTCCCGACACCGCCCTTTCCTATCACGAAGAGAACCCTGAAACCGGACTTTGGAAGCAGGTATTCCCTCATATCCACCACCTCAGTCTATGTCGAACATCCCGGCTATCTCCCCGAATATGTCGTCCATGCTGGCGGCCCTCTGCTGCATAACGTAGATCTCGCGGAGCATGTGGGGCATGACCCGTATGACGAGCGTCGTCGGCGGGCTTGGTATCCCAACGAAGGAGCCCATGAGGACGAGGGCAAAGACGTTCTCAAGCTCCCTCTCCTCGAACTCTATGTACTCCGTGGATTGATCCCTGAAGGACTCCCTAAACCCCTTCAAAAAGTCCTTTATGTTCTCCATGAGCTTGCCCATACCTCACACCCCTATCCAGCCGGTTTTGAACGTTACCTCCTTACTCGCCTTCTCCTGCATCACGTATATCTCCCGAACCACGTGCGGCAGCAGGCGGAAGCTCAGATCGGTTGGTGGGTTCGGGAGACCTATGTAGTCCCCAAACAGGATGAGCGCGAATATGTTCTCCAGCTCTTCCTCCTCCCATTTAATCCCCTGAACGTAGTACAGCTCGAAGCCCCTGTGAAACTCCCAGAGGAATGTCAGCGGGAGCTTGAGCTTCGAAAAAATTTCCTTGAGCAGTTCCCCCATACTATCGCCCCTTGAAGATAAAAGGAAAAGGGTTCAAGCCCTCGCGGCCTCGTACTCCTCTGCCGGCTTCTTCCAGGCGATCCAGAAGTCCCAGGCTAAGAGGAAGTTCAGGAGCACACCAACGAGGGTTATGAGGCCGACCGAGTACCTTGTGAGCGGCGTTGAGATCCCCGGAACCACCACCACGAGGAACCAGAGCAGCGCCAGCGTCACCGTAATCCAGAGGAAGAGCGCTGGAATTAGCACCGCCCAGCTCCACTTTCCTGCCCTCTGAATCTTCGTGACCCAGAGCGCCGCCGTCATGAGGGCTATGCTCGCCAGCATCTGGTTCATACCGCTGAAGGCCGGCCAGAGGATGAGCCACTGGTTGCCCCAGGCGAGGGCGACGCCGAGAATCGCTATGACGGTTGAAGCGAGCCACTTGTTCACCAGTATCTTCCCGGTTCCGCTGGAGGTGTCCATGACCATTCCAAAGACTTCCTGCCAGGCAAACCTTCCGAGCCTCGTGGCGGTGTCGAGCGAGGTCAGTGCAAAGGCCGAGACCCAGAGGCTCGCGAAGACCGTACCTGTCTTGAGAGGCACTCCAAAGGCATCTTTCAGACCGTAGGCGTAGCTCTTGGCGAAGATTCCGACCTTACCAACGACGGCGACCTTCTTGGCCGAATTAAGGAGGGGAATCCCAAGTTTGTGCATGACGGTGGCTAACTTGTCAGCGTGCGCTTGGGCGACTAACGGCGCATAGGCCTTCCCCCAAGTTGACGCGGTTATTCCAATGTTCGCATCGTGGAACACCTGGAACCCGTAGACAGCAATTGAAGCTATGACAATCGTCGAGAGGAAGCCCTCCGTGAACATTCCGCCGTAGCCGACCATGAGACCGTGTATCTCGTTGTCAAGCTGCTTGGAGGAGGTTCCCGAACCAACGATGGAGTGGAACCCGCTCAGCGAACCGCAGGCAATGACGAGCGGTATCGTCGGCCAGAAGGGCGATGGTTTGCCGCCAACGACGTGGGCGCTCCAGGTGGTGTACGCCGGGGCAGTAAAGGTTCCCTTGCCCCCTATCAGGATGAAGGCGAGGCCGCCGAGTATGAGGCCGAACCAAAGTATGTAGGCGTTGAGGTAGTCCCTTGGCTGCAGCAGTATCCAAACCGGCAACGACGCGGCTATGATGATGTAGAACAGCAGGAATATCGCCCATGCATGGTAGCTGGCGTGGATCGGGTACTTGAAGCCGAGCCACACTGAGATCACTAAGAGTATAAGCCCGATAATCGTTGCCCCCGCGAAGTGCAGGCTGGTCTTGTACATCAGCCACCCCACTATGACCGCCGAGATGAGGAACAGTATTGCAGCCGTCGCTGCCTCCGGGGTGTTCTTGAATATTCCAGCGATGACCGCCGTGAAAGCCGCGACTACTAAGAGCAGTGCAAACCATATGTAAAGCTCGAAGGTTATGCCAGTCCTCTTGCTCATCAGCTTTCCTGCAATCCACTGGATTGACTTACCGTCGTAGCGAACCGATGACATCAGCGCCAGGTAGTCGTGGACTGCACCTATGAAGACGTTTCCGAACCAGACCCAGAGCAGTCCAGGAAGCCAGCCCCACGCCATTGCAACAGCTGGACCGACGATCGGGCCAGCGCCTGCTATCGATGCGAAGTGGTGGCCGTAGAGGACGAGCGGGTGCGCTGGGACATAGTCAACACCGTCATACAGCTTGTGGGCCGGTGTTGGCCTGTTGGGGTCGGCCCTGACGACCTTGTTCTGCAGCGCCTTACCGTAGGTGAAATAGAAAACAACGTATATAGTCGCTGCCAACAGGATAACTACAGCGGAGTTCATATTTGCACCTCCGTTGGGTTATGCACTTTTATGTATGTCAATGAGCACTTAAATGGGTTTCGGTAAAACTGACAACTTTCCAGCCGTGTTACCTTAAATTGTAGAACGTTTAAAAAGAACCAGAAGAATTGAACTTACCCCTCAGCCCTGAGACGGAGGGAAGTGTGCTCCTGCTTAATCTCCTCTATCTCACTCAGGAGTTCATCGCTGAGTTCCTTCAGCCTGTTGGCGAGCTCCTCGATGCGGGAGATCTTCTCCTCAAGTGCCCTCTCCCTCTCCTCGACCTCCTCCATAGCCTTTGCCAGCTTCTCCTCCTCTTCCTTCCTGTACACCTCGATATTAAGGCCGCTGTAGTCCCAGATCACCTTACCGTCCTCGATCCTGAAGGGCACCTCCACCCTCACAACGTCCCCCTTATCAACTCCCCTCTTCTGGAGCTCCTCAAAGATCCGGACGTTGAGCTCCCCGGCCGCCCTCACGACCTCCTCCGGGCTGACCTTCCCCCTCGTTAAGGCGAAGAGAACCCTCCTAACTTTGTACGCGTATCCGGAAGCCCTAACGAAGCCGGTCCTCAGTTTCATGGGCACCACCAAAAGTTTATTCAACTCCATACCATAAATGCTTATTGGTGGCTTCGGATGAACATACTGATATTCGGACCCCCGGGTTCGGGCAAGAGCACGCACTCCCGCAGAATAGTTGAGGACTACGGCATGGTCTACGTTTCCTCAGGCGACATCATCAGGTATGAGATCGAGAGGGGGAGCTCCCTCGGCAGGGAGATGGACGAGTACCTGAGCAGGGGCGACCTGATCCCCGATACAATAGTCAACACCCTCATAATATCCCGCCTGAGGAGGCAGCGCAACAACTTCATCCTCGACGGCTACCCGAGGACGCCCGAACAGGTGATAGCCCTTGAGAACTACCTCTATGACCACGGGATAAGGCTAGACCTCGCGATGGAGATATTCATAGACGAGGAAACGAGTGTGGAGAGGATCTCGGGCAGGAGGATATGCCCGAACTGCGGTGCAATATACCACATCAAGTACAAGCCACCGAAGGTGCCGGGGATATGCGACGTATGCGGCTCAAAGCTCATCCAGAGGGAAGACGACAGGGAAGAGGTCGTCAGAAAGAGGTACAGGATCTACATAAGGAACATGGGGCCGATAATAAAGTTCTACAAGGCCAAAGGCATTTACGTCAGGATCGATGGGGACGGCTCCATAGCGGAGGTATGGAAGAGGATACAGCCGCTCTTAGACTACATACACGCGAGGGAGCAAAAGAGGAAGGAGCACGAGTGAGGCGGAGCCCTTGAAGGGGGTCAAACTCATAAGCCGGGAGGAGGCAGTGAAGCGCGCGGAGCACATAGCGGAGGAGTACGGAGCCATCTACGGCCTGAACTTCAGGATCAAGAGGAGGTTCGTGCCCCTTGAGAAGGTCTTCCCCACCCAGGCGGAGCTGAGCGAGGAAAAGCTGCTCGTTGTCCTCCAGGAGATTAAACACGGCTACGACGCACCTCTGATAGTCATACCCTACGGCGGCTCCTACTACCTCCTGGACGGTCACCACAGGGCCTTCGCCCTCAGGGAGCTCGGCTTTAGGGAGGCCGAGGCTTTGGTTCTTGTTCCAGACTCTCCCATCGTCCTGGGTGTCGTCAGAACCGCACGGAAAATGGGAATGAAAAAACTGGAGGACATGAAAATCAGGAGGGGCTGATCAGCCCTCCCACACAACGTATTCCTTCTCGGTTATGAAGACGGGTTCGAGCCTCTTCTTAGCAACGTCGAAGTTGCTGCCGTACTTGGCGCGCAGTTTCTGGATGAAGGATGTGAAGAGGTCGGAGGGAACGCTCACGTGCGCGCTGATCTCGTTGTCCCCGGCCGAGACGCTCAGGGTCTTGAGCGGGATGTAGGCAACAACGTCCTGATGGGGCTCAAGGTAGAAGTCGTCCTTGTATATGTCCTTCCCGTTCGGCGTGAGGTAGTATGTCACCATAGCCCTCATGGCCAGAGTGACCTTATCGTAGCCCCTCCTGAAAGCCGCTTTGAGCTGAATTTCCCCGCTCCTGCCGGGTGCAATTGGGGAGCTCGGGTTCACCTCCCTCCCGTTCACCTTAACGGGCCCATCGAGAACCCCCACCGGGCCCTTCTGGAGGATGTACATGCGGTAGCTGGTTGCGTTGGGAACGTCAAAGCTGACCAGAATGGGCCTTTCGTGAAGGTGGTTGATGTGGAGGTTCTTGGCGAGTACCTCCCTCTCAACGAGCTTGCTGCCGTTGTAGGCCTCGAAGACCAGGGTTCCGTTGGTAACGTCCCTCCCGAAGGCCGAGATGTAGACCCTGAAGGTGTGGTTTCCGAGCGGGAGCTTCCGGGCCGGCGAGAGGGTCGAGTAGACCATCTTCCACGTGCCGTTCTGAACCGTTCCGTTGGTTAGCTCGTCTATCCTGTAGACCCCAAAGGGGCTGAAGCGGTAGACGTTAACATCACCCTCCGACTTTACGAGCTTGAAGTTGGCCCTGAGCATCATGGACTCAGTGATGTTGAGCGGGTTGATGTAGTTGAAGGCGAGCTGGACGAAGTTGCTGAAGGCTATCTTCTTGTATGCCAAGATGCCGAAGCTCTGGGAGAAGATGTAGAGCACGTAGTTTATGTTCGGGTTCTTGTTCCTGTAAACGGAGCCTCCCCTGGCAAGATTAATGACCATCTCGGGAATGTAGGTTAGAACCCCCCGGGCCGTCCTGACCCTGACGTAGAAGGATTTAGTGGTGTTGTCAAAGCCCATCACCGCCCCGTACTGGGAGCTCACTGGCATGAACATGGGGGTCTTCTTGTACTCACCGTAGGTTATGGCGCCGCCGAGGTAGCTTATGGCGTTGAACTTGTATATGTCGCTCTGCCAGGTTATGAGGTAGTTCAGGCCCCAAGCCTCGAAATCGACCTCACTCTTGCTCCCGCTGTGAGAGAAGAACTTTGCAAGAACGTACCTCCTGTCGTAGGCGTGGCCGCCGTCCGTGGAAGCGCGCCTGTGCGATAGGAGGCTCGACTCTATCCAGTAGCCGTAGTCCCACCAGCTGGTCGCGCTGTCTAAGGGGTTGGTGCTGTTCCTCATCCAGAGGAGGGCGTTCTGCCAAGAAGCCGGAACAGCCTCATGGGCGGCCTGAGAGGCGGCGAGGCGTCCCATATCCCTGGCACCGATAACCGGGAGGGGGATGAAGAGGAGTATTAAAACGATGGCGTACATTGCCTTGGTGCCTACGGTGTCGTTGAGCTTCTCGATGGCCACCATGAGCTCCCCGATGAAGAGGCCGGCGAGCAGAAGCACTGCCCCCGAAGCTTGGAAGCTGAACCTGACCGCTGTCCAGAGGAAGTAGGTTGCGGCGCTGTAGTAGACCGCTAAGAACATCTCCTTGTAGCCGGTTACATCGCCCTTCCTGTACTTCCAGAGCATTCTAAGCAGAAGCACCGCAAACCCGAGGACTGAGAGTATGTAGAGCATCCCGTCCTGGCCGGCCCCGGTTCTCCCGTAGTGTATGCTGAAGACGTTCTTCACGTAGCCCCAGTTCGGCCTGGCAAGCTCGGCCACCGTCTGGTAGAGGGGGTTGGACTGGTAGGCGCCGGCAAGGAACTTCCACAGATCCCTGCCGAAGTAGGCGTAGGCACCGATAAAGGCAGCTATACCAATGCCCACGACCGTACCGAGTCTGTGAGCCTTGTCCGAGTAGTTGAGGCCGACGCGCTGGCCGAAGAGCATTACGAGGTTTAGGATGAGGGCAGCGAAGTACGCCTCAAGTGAGAACACCAAGAAGGATCTGTAGCCCACGAGCGATACCCTCGTCAGTGCGAGCCCGCCGAGGAGCACCACGAGCATGGCGGAGTACAGTTCGATGGTGAACCTCCTGAGCTCCCCGATCCTGCCGAAGGTAAAGAGGACTATGGAGTGCAGCGGCATGAAGAGCAGGAGTATCCCGAGACCGAACTCGCTCCCCTGCCAGCTCATCATGAACAGCCAGCTGAGAACCACGAAGAGGGAGCCCCATACAAGCTTCACCGTCAGCTTCTTCACGTTCCTGAAGTTTGACTCCGCGTCCAGGTAGTAGGCCATTGAAAGTATTGCGAACACGAAGAACATCAGGAAGGGAGCCTCACCCCTCGCGTTTCCGGAGTAGGTTTTGCTGTAGTTTGCGTAGGAGAAGGCTAAGAAGGCGGCCGCCCAAAAGCCAGTCCAGTCGGAGTGGAGCTTCCTGCCGAGAAGGTAGATGCCGATTATCGTGAGCGCCCCGAGGAGGGGGGTCCATATCTTGAAGAAGTGCAGCTCGGAGTAGCCCAAGGGAGCGAAGAGGATGTTGTAGACCTTGGCCGGGATGGCGTAGAGGCCGAGCGAGCCACCGACGTTTACGCCCGCTGGGGGATTGGCGTAGGGGAAGTAGGTGGGCACGCCGTGCCTGACGGCCTGCCTGAACATCTCGAAGTGAAAGAAGGTGTCAGGGTCTATGAAGTACCTGAGCCTTGCGCTCTTCACCCTGATGAGGTAGCCGTAGTAGGCCAGTATGAGCACCAAGGCGGCGATGCCGTATGTCTTTATCCTCTGGTAATATTTTGAGAGCTTTTTCAGGCTTTCAGGCTGTTCCTTACGGCTCTTTCTCTCCCGAACTTTTCTCTCCTTCCTCTTTCTATCGCTCTTTTTGACCATACAGACCACCTCTATTCAACGGTAACCGACTTCGCAAGGTTCCTCGGCTTATCGGGGTCGTTGCCCCTCAGAACCGAGAGGTGATAGGCGAGGAGCTGGAGGGGGACAACGTAGACTATGGGGCTCAGGAGCTCATCCACGTCGGGGGTTTGTATGAAGACGTCGGCCACCTTCGAGAGCTCCCCCCTGTTGGAGAGGCCTATTATCATGGCCCCCCTGGCCTTTGACTCCTCTATGTTGCTCACCATCTTATTGAACAGCCTTCCGTCCGGGGCTATCGCAACGACCGGGACGCCGTCCTCCAAGAGCGCGAGCGGGCCGTGCTTGAGCTCCCCGGCGCTCAGACCCTCGGCGTGGATGTAGCTTATCTCCTTAAGCTTCAGGGCCCCTTCGAGGGCAGTTGGAACGCCTATGCCCCTACCGATGTAGAAGAAGTCCCGTCTATCCTTCAACTCCTCAGCGAGCTCCGCGAGTGAACCATCGAGTTCAAGGACTTTCTCAACGAACTCCGGAACGGAAAGGAGGGCCCTCCTAAGGCTCTCAAGTCTCTCCAAGGGCACGGTGCCGAGGACGGCCGCCGTCTCAATGGCCAGCATTGTCAGGACGGTGAGCTGGGTTGTGTAGGTCTTTGTGGCGGCAACGCCTATCTCGGGGCCCGCGTGGGTATATATCGTTAGATCAGCTATCCTCGTGGCCATGCTCCCGACCACGTTGACTATCGCGAGAACCTTGGCCCCCCTTCTCTTCGCGAGCTTCATTGCCGCCAGCGTGTCGGCGGTCTCACCGCTCTGGGTTATGGCTATCAGGAGGGTGTTCTCGTCTATGAGGTCTTCGAACTCGTACCTGAACTCACTGGCCTCCTCCACTATGGGGATTTTTTTGGCGAGCTTCTGGAACAGGTACTTGCCGGCGATGGCGGCGTGGTATGAAGTCCCCATGGCAACGAATATCACCCGGTCGTAGTTCGCTATCTCCCTCGCCACGCGGCCTATCGTCTCCCTGTTGCCGTGGATGGCATCTCTGATGGCCCTCGGCTGCTCGTATATCTCCTTGAGCATGAAGTGGGGAAAGCCAGCCTTCTCGGCCATATCGAGGGTCCAGGATATCTCATGGACTTCCTTCTCAACGGGCTCCCCTGTGTCAAGCCTCTTAACCACCCATGAGTCCTTTGTAACGACGGCGTATTCCCGGTCGTCGAGGAAGACAACCTTATTGGTGTACTCTAAGAAAGCCGGTACATCGCTCGCCGCGAACATCTCCCCGTTTCCTACCCCGAGGACGAGCGGGCTCTCGTTTCTGACGAAGTATAGCCTATCAGGCTCATCGGCGTACACGATGGCGAGGGCAAAGGAGCCCTTGAGCTTCTTGAGGGCCCTCCTCATAGCCTCCTCGAAGTCATCTGAGGACTTGAGCTCTTCCTCTATGAGGTGGGCTATCGCCTCAGTGTCGGTGTCGCTTCTGAAGACGTGGCCCTTCCGCGAGAGCTCCTCCCTCAGCTCGGCGAAGTTCTCGATGATGCCGTTGTGAACGAGAACTATCCTCCCCGTGCAGTCGGTGTGGGGATGAGCGTTCGTATCGTTGGGAACCCCGTGGGTGGCCCACCTCGTGTGCCCGATTCCCCGGGTTCCCTTCATATCGAGGAAGCGGAGCCTCTTGGCGAGGTCGTCTATTCTTCCCGCCCCTTTTCTGATGTCGAGGGAGCTCCCATCGCCAGTTACAACGCCGGCCGAGTCGTAGCCCCTGTATTCAAGCCTCTTGAGGCCCCTAACTATAACCTCACATGCCTTCCTGTCACCGATGTAGCCTATGATACCGCACAAATCCAACACCCCTCCCTGCGCTGGCCCTACATAAACATGGGACATTAAAAGGATTTCTGAAGCCTTCTCGTACCGGCCGCCAAGACGGGCAGGAAGAGCATAAGCCCGGGCCCGCATATACCGTGCCCTCCCTTCTTCGTGGAGGATGAGGGGGAAGCTGTACCGCTGGAAGTGCGTGAGCTGGTGGATGAATGGCTGGAAGTTGACGTCACTGGGCTCGTAGAGCTGGTCGTCGTGTGCCCACCAGCGGTTGAGGCTGTGGAGCTCGTGCTGGTCTGGATCCTGCTGAGCCGAACACTCAGCTCCTTCGTCTGATGGTTCACCAGGGTTACGAACGTCGAATAACCGACGTAGCCCCCCTTAGAGAGCTCAACCCTGTACACCCCGGGGGAGACGTTGAGGGTCAGCGGGGTTTTCCCCATGTAGGTGCCGTTGATGTAGACCGAGGCATCTGAGGGATCGGAGTTTATCCTGAGAACCGACCATTTGACCTCCGGAACTTTCTGGAGGGTTGCACTCACCAACCTGAGGGCGCCGCTTTCCAGCTCTACGTCCTCTTCATAGGGAAAGTAGCCGGATCTCTCAACCCTTAGGGAGTGCCTCCCCGGGGAAAGCTTCAGTGTCAGCTCCCCGCTGATGGTGCCGCGGAAGACGCCGTCCACGTAAACCGCCGCCGGTACGTTAGCCTTAACCTCAAGAACCCCAGGGAGGGTCTCGGGGACTGCACCAACGCTGAGCTTCCTAACCGAGGGGGTTGCTATTACAGACCCCAGTTTGGCCTGGGACGCGCTGACGTTCCAGGAGAGCCAGCGGACGGGCACCTTCTTTGGAGGTGCTCCACCGATGGCCCCGTTGTAGGGAAGTTCCCCAGAGGATCCGGGGG